>JAGIAF010000296.1 GCA_017745015.1 Bdellovibrio sp.
GCCGAAGACATTACTAGTGAAAACTTCCCAGAGACGATCGACTCTTTCGATTACCCGAATGTAGAAATCACGGATTTGATCAAAGCCATGGGCGAATTGACTGGTAAGAACTTTATCATCGATCCAGGTGTTCGTGGTAAAATCACGATCACAGCTCCTTCGAAAATCACAGTGGCAGAAGCTTACAAAGCCTTCTTGTCAGCTCTTGCGATCAACGGTTTCACAGTTGTTCCATCGGGCGCGTTCTTGAAAGTTAAATCCGCAAGAAATGCTCAACGTGACAGCATCGAGACTTACTCTGGCGCTTACTACCCTAACAGCGACCAAATGATCACGCGTATCATCCACTTAAAGCACATCTCTGCAGCGCAAGTAAATCGTGATCTTCGTATTCTGCCGTCTAAAGATGGTGAACTGAATATCTACGAACCAACGAACTCAATCATCATCTCTGACTACGGCTCTAACATTGACCGCGTGATGAAAATCATCAATCAATTGGACGTTCCAGGTTTCGAAGAGCAATTGGAAGTGATTCCAATCAAATTCGCGAAAGCCAAAGACCTTGCGGACCTCGTAGATAAAATCGTTAATAAAGGCAATAAGTCTCAAGGTTCTTCCCCAGGTACATTCACTGCGGGCGTTCCTCGTTTCTCTCGTTCGACGGGGACTTCTGCTCAACAGGGCGCCAGCTTCTTTATGGCGATTCCCGATGACAGAACGAACTCTATTATCGTTGTGGGTAATAAATCAGGTATTGTGCGTATCAAAAAATTGATCTCTCAATTGGACTTCAAAATCCGCCCTGAAGAATCCGGCGGCGTTTACGTTTATTACGTAAAATACGGCGATGCAGAGAAAATTGCGCAAGTTCTGACAGGTGTGACTAAAGACGCTACGCCAAAACCACAGACCGGCGGAAGTCTTCTGTCCCCGATCGGCGCTGGTGGCCAAATGCAAGCTCAGCAAGAAATCTTTGGCGGCGATGTTAAAATCACAGCTGATAAATCTACGAACAGCTTGGTTATCACGGCCAGCAAACAAGACTACGAAGTCGTTTCAAATCTTTTGTCAAAAATTGATATTGCTCGCGACCAGGTTTATGTCGAAGCGATCATCATGGAAATGAGTGCTTCTGACAGTGACGTTTGGAACATTGGTTACTATCAATACGGCAGCAATGGTTACGGTAAAGTCGGTTTCAACGGCGGTATCAACTTGAACGACATGTTGAGCCCTACTGGTGGCTCTGGTGCAATCCTTGGTTTCGGCTCGGGTAAGACTGTTGAAGTGACGAATCCAACAACTGGCACTAAATTGACGATCCCAAGCTTGATCGGTTTCATCAACTTCTTAAAGACAACGAAAAAAGCTAACATCCTTTCAACACCAACTTTGATGGCTTTGGATAATAATGAAGCTGAAATCGAAGTGGGTGATAAAGTTGTGACGGGTTCGACTCAAACAACGGCTGGAACAAGCGGAAACGTTATTCAGACGCCGACGTTCGACGATGCAACAATTAAGCTGCACGTAAAACCGTTTATCTCCCCAGCTTCAAATTCGATCCGTATGGAAATCAAACAACAAGTGACACAGCTTTCAACGGCGTCAACACCGGATGCATTTAAATCATCCACCCAACCTTTGGCGAAACGTTCGATCAACACCATGATCAACGTGAACAACGGCGATACGGCGATTCTGGGCGGTTTGATTAAAGAACAAGACTTGGACGAAATCACAAAAGTTCCTCTTCTTGGCGACATCCCTATCTTGGGCTGGTTGTTTAAATCCAAATCGACTCGCAAAGATAAAACGAACATGGTTGTATTCTTGACTCCGAAAATTGTGAGAAACCCTGCGGATTCAAACGCCATTATCTCAAAACGCTTGGATGAACGTATTGAGTACATCAAGGGCGAGGGCGGAAAAGACCCATTTGGTGCTAAAATTGATCCAATTTATCGCAAAGCGCATGGTCAAGCCCCTGCTGCTGATTCTAACGTGAAAGAAGATTAAGAATGGCCTCCGTGGATGTTCAAACGATTTTAGCAAAAGCAACGTCACTGAGTCAGGATCAAATCCGCTCTGTACTAACCAACCCTTCGGTGGTGAGACCCGTCACCGTCGGGGAAGCTTTAGCATCGAAAGAATTCTCCACGGCGGATGAAGTCGTCGCAGATCTCTGTAAGGAACTCGGCCTTGATTTTATCAAGGACATCCCGGTTGCAGACATCTCTGCTGACTTGATCCGTGACATTCCAATCAACTACGCTAAACAACATCAAATCCTCCCCTACAAAGAAGATTCAGAGTCACTTGTTGCTTTAACCAGCAACCCAGTGAACATGAAGGCTTTGGATGATTTGAAAGTCTTGTTCGGCAAAAGAGTGCGCCCGCTGATTACAACAACGAGCCGTATTCAAGACGCAATCAACAAAGTTTACGAAAAAAGCACGGCGAATCTTTCGGGCCTGGATGAAATCGAAGACGAAGATTATGACCTTGATGATCCGATCGTGGATCTCTTGGAAGCTGGTGAAGACGATGCGCCCGTTATCAAGATGGTGAACAGCCTTCTTTTCCGTGCCGTTAAAGAAAAAGCTTCCGATATCCATATTGAGCCCTATGAAAAAGACATGTCTGTGCGCTTCCGTACGGATGGTGTTTTGACGGATGTTTTCAAACCACCTAAAAAACTTCAGAACGCGATCACGTCCCGTATCAAAGTTATGGCCAACTTGAACATCGCTGAAAAGCGCTTGCCTCAAGACGGTCGTATCCCTTTAAAAGTGGGTGGAAAAGATATCGATATCCGTCTTTCCACAGTCCCGACAGCTCACGGCGAGCGTCTGGTTATGCGTATTCAAGATAGATCCACAGTTGTCTTGGAACTTGAGCAATTAGGATTCTCGACAGACAACTTGGGCCGCCTTGATGACCTTCTTTCTCGTAATGACGGTATTTTGCTAGTTACCGGCCCGACAGGTTCCGGTAAATCAACAACTCTGTACGGTGCTTTGACTAAACTGAATAAACCTGACGTAAATATCCTGACAGTTGAAGATCCGGTGGAGCAACGTATCCACGGGATTGGCCAGGTACAAACCAATGCGAAGATCGGTTTAACCTTCGCACAAGGTTTGAGATCGTTCCTTCGTCAAGATCCAGATATTATTATGGTCGGTGAGATTCGTGACTTGGAAACTGCCGAACTTGCGATCCAAGCCTCACTGACAGGTCACTTGGTTTTATCTACTCTGCACACCAATGACTCTGCCGGCGCCTTCCCCCGCTTGATCGACTTTGGCGTGGAACCGTTCTTGATCGCGACATCAGTAATGGGTGTCATCGCACAACGTCTTATTCGTGTACTCTGCCCTCACTGTAAAGCGCCTCATGATCCTTCCGATTTCGAATTGCAACTTTTGGGGATCACGCGTGAACAAGCTCGCGCTCATCATATCTGTAAAGCGATGGGCTGCTCGCAATGTGGACAGAAGGGCTACAAGGGCCGTTCTAATATCGGTGAGCTTTTGGTTGTCACCGACGATATCCGTTCTTTAATCATGCAACGTAAAGATGGTAATACTATCAAGAAGGCCTCAGTCGGAAACGGCATGATCACCTTCCGTGAACACGGAATTCAAAAAGTTCTTGCTGGCATCACGACAATCGAAGAACTTACTACGAATACACAGTTGGATATCTAAGGCGGCAGTAGCCGCGCAGAGCTGTCGGAGCGGTAGCTCCAAAAAGCTGAAGCAGGAAAAGAATTTATGCCGATTTTTGAGTACAAAGGCCTCACAAGAGACGGAAGAAACACCAAAGGCGTCATTGACGCTGAAAACCTGCGTGCGGCCCGTGCAAAGCTCAAAAAAGACAATGTCCTCGTTGTCGATATTCGTGACAAAAAGAAATTAGACGGCAAAAAAAATCGTGGCCCTAAAGCCTG
>JAGIAF010000297.1 GCA_017745015.1 Bdellovibrio sp.
GATCAAAGACATGCGCGTCTCCATGCGTGACATCTCTGCCAGAAATCTTTCAACGGGTCGTCAAAATCCTGTCGCTATCAACCTGCGCGGGCCCGATTTGAATGTTCTTTATGACAAATCCCAAGAGCTGATGGACCGTTTAGAAAAAGAAAATCTCGCGGTAGATCTGGATTCAGATTTCCGAAAAGGTATTCCAGAACTTGTTCTGACTCCAAATCGCAAAGAGATGGCTGAACGTGGTGTTTCTGTTGAAGAGGTCGGAAAGATTCTTTCTGCGGGCGTCGGTGGTTTACGTTCCGGCCGCTACACAGCCGATGGGCGTCGCTATGACATTCGTTTCAAATTCATGGAAAACCAAATTCAAAAGCCAGAAGATTTCAAACGTCTTTACGTGCGCAACACCTTTGGTAATTTGATTCCATTGTCACAGTTGATTCACATCAAAGAAGAAGCCGCCATTCAGGGAATTAACCGCGTGAACCGTCAACGCTCTATTTCTGTATTCGGAAATTTGGCACCAGGACAATCGCAGGCCGCTGTTCTTGAAAAGACCAGTGCGATTGCGAAAGAAATCCTTCCCTCGGGATATTCTTACGCCCTTGAAGGAGCTTCAGCGGGTTTTGCAGATTCATTTAAGAGTCTTTATACGGCGATGCTTGTTGGTATTTTGGTGGCTTACTTGATTTTGGCGGTACAATTCAATTCATTCATCCACCCGATCTCGGTCCTTGTCGCATTGCCATTCAGTGTGACTGGTGCTTTGGTCGCTCTTTGGATGTTTGATGTATCGCTCAATCTTTTCAGTTTCATTGGCTTGATTGTACTCATGGGTATTGCGAAAAAGAATTCCATTTTATTGGTGGAGTTCACCAATCAAGTTCGCCACCAAGGAGTTTCCACTATTCCAGAGGCACTCCTTAAAGCATGTCCGGTTCGCCTACGTCCCATCTTAATGACTTCGGTAGCCACGGTCGCTGCCGCCACTCCGCTAGTTATCGGTCACGGTATCGGCGCGGAAACTCGCACACCAATGGGCCTCGCGATCATCGGTGGCACCATCGTTTCAACGCTACTGACACTATTCGTAGTTCCAGCTCTGTACCTCATGCTCTCTCCTCTTGAGAGCAAAAAGAAGGCGGTCGATCTGTGACAAAGAGTTTGGCAAAGAAGACAAAGAGATCCGTCTATTTTGTGATGGGTTGGATCTTTCTCGGCTTGGGCTTAGTGGGAGTTTTTCTCCCACTCTTGCCGACCACTCCCTTCTTGCTACTTACCGCCTTCTGCTTTGCTCGCAGCTCCATTCGCTGGCACAAGTGGCTCTTATCTCAACCTCACATGGGCCCGCTCATTTTGGATTGGCAAAAGCATGGAGTCATCCGCACTCGCGCCAAAGTGATGGCCACGGTTTTGATGGTGCCTCTGGTTGCGACATCGCTCTTCTTTGGCGAGGTTCCTATGTATGCCAAGATCATCGCCGGCGTCACCTGCGCCTGTGTCCTGATTTTTATTTGGAGTCGTCCTTCTCATCGTCACACCGATTAAATAAAAAAGCCCTGGAAACTCTCCAGGGCTTTTAACTTCTAAATGCTTCTTCAGAGATTACTTAACAGCGTAGATCAAGCTGCCGTTTTTTAGCATATTGATAACTTTCGTTTTCAACGATGTTGCTACCGCAGGACAACCCCAGCTACGACCTTGGATCACGTTGCTTTCGCTAACATAATCAGCACCGTGAACTACGATCGCACGACCACGAGCATTGGAGTTTGTCGAAGACATACCATCCAATTTCAATGAAGTACCATGGCTGCCAACGTAAGTGCTGCCTGTGATATAGTAACCAAGCGAGCTCATTTTAGAACCAGATGTGTTAGAGAATCTTTCAGCATAACCATCGTGATTCGTATCAGAGCCTTTACCGTGAGCAACGTGGATACTCCATACTTTGCCTGTGTTCATATTGATGATATGGAAACGGGCTTTTCTTGAGCTCTTAGAGAAATCGATAACAGAAATATAGTCTCTGTTTTTGATTCTCGATTTATTGTTTTCAAAGTACACCAGCGCATTACCAAGAGCTGTTGATGGAACAACTTTACTTGGATCTACATAGTCATACTTTGCTAAGACTGCAGCGCGAGTTGCCATTGTACTGATTTCACCTTCAGACACTTGCTCCTCAATCATATCTTCAGGCTTACCATTTTCGCTTTGGTCATCAGCGTTGAAGGCTTGCTCATCAGATTTATCGTCTGCCGCTACGGCTTGAGTTGATTGGTCAGAAAGTGCTTCAGAAGAGGTAGAGCTGCCGCCTTGTCCACATGCTGCGAGAGTGAAGAAGGCTGTGGCTACCATGGCGTTTACTAGGGTTCTTTTAGTCATTAATCCTCCGTGATTTGACTTCGTGTTCTTCGACAGATACTAGCGAAGCATCGTTACACGGGGGCAATTTTCGTGACGGAATAGTAAAATATCGGACTAAATACCTAATCAGTTCTGAAAAGCACTTTGATTAGCTATTACCTAAGTTGCGTGAATAAACTTTGGTTTCAGCAAATTAGATGAGAATCCTCACATGCAAAGGCATAAAAAAACCCAAGTGTGGTGCACTTGGGGTTTTCTAAAAACTATTATCGCTAAAAGCGGTCAAAATGGTTCGAATGCGAGGCGGAGGGACTTCCCGCAGCGCAGGCGTACTTTCAGTACGTCGGAGCGAGGACAAGGCCCGACAACGAAGCAGTCGGACCATTTTCACCGCTTTGGGTTAGTGGATATCTTGAAGAGATACAGAAACCATCGTCGATACACCACGCTCTTGCATAGTAACACCGTAAAGTTTCTTCGCCACTTCCATCGTGTGCTTGTTATGGGTAACAACGATGATTTGAGAGCGTTTTGCCATCTCGCGAACCAAGTCGTTGAAACGGAATACGTTGGCGTCATCAAGTGGAGCGTCAACCTCATCCAGCAAGCAGTATGGTGATGGTTTCACCAAGAAGATCGAGAATACGAGCGCTACCGCAGTCAACGCCTTCTCACCACCGGACATCAAAGACACGTTTTGAGTCTTTTTGCCTGGAGGGCGTGCGATGATTTCGATACCCGCTTCGTTCTTCTCAGTTTCTTCAACCATTTCCAACCACGCTTCACCACCACCGAATAGTACTGGGAATACGCGAGTGAAACGTTCGTTAACCAAGTCGAAGGTCTCTTTGAAACGTTTCGAGCAGATTCTGTTGATACGATCGATAACTTTACGAAGTTGTTCTTTCGCTTCAGTCAAATCTGCGTGTTGTTTCGTCAAGAACTCATAACGTTGAGCTGTCTCTTCGTACTCTTCAATCGCTGACAAGTTCACTTCACCGATCTTAGACAACTTCTCGCGAAGTTCTTTCAATTGAGTGTCCGCTTCCAAGAAGTCGCCTTCGCGGTTAGCGTATTTCTCAATAACGTCCGGAAGGTTCAACATGTAACGTTCGCGGATTTGATCGATCAAGTACTGCTCTTTCATCTTAGCTTGTTCAAGCTTCAATTGAGAGTCGTTCATTTTGTGCTGTCTTTCATTACGTGCACGTTGAGAAGAACTCGCTTCTTCTTCGATTGCACGGATAGATTCAGACATCACTTCGTATTCGTCTTTCGTGCGAGCCGCTTGAAGTTTCAATTGCTCTACTTCATCCAAAAGACGTTCAAATTCGATTTTCTTTTCTTCCAAAGTCACTTGGCTCTCAGTCATCTGAGAGTTGTAGCCTTCAGCTTCTTCGCTCATACGAGCCAATTGAGCATCAAGGTCAGACAAGGACTTCGTCACCATCTCAAGCTGTCTCAATACGCCTGTGTATTCTTGAGTTTTAGAAGCAGATCTTACTTGAAGATCCGTCACTTCGGCTTGAAGACCGTCAAAGCCCAAACGAACAGAGTTCAATTCAGAGTTCA
>JAGIAF010000298.1 GCA_017745015.1 Bdellovibrio sp.
ATACTGTCCTAGCGGACCTCGTTGGGAAGAATCCCTATGAAACTGAGTTTTTTATCAGACCCCTGAATTCAAAAGACTTTGAATTGACAGGCAAAATTGCAACTAAAGTTCCTGAACAATGCTCTCGTTGCGGTACTGATATTGCCTTCCCGATCGACGAGAAATTCAAGGAAATCCTGATCCCTAAGCAAGATCAACCTCGCGGCGGTAAGTATGCGAAGGTGAATCACGTTAGTGACCTCCCAGAAGGAGGACCTGATTTCTGTGAATACGAGGGACAGCACTTCGATATGGGTGAATACTTACATGAAGTGGTAGCTCTTGCGATTCCTTATAATCCAGTGTGCCCTAAAACGGACAACCCTGAATGCACGATTTACACAAATCCTGAACCAGAACAGGGCGTTATCTATAATGAGGAAATGCCCACTGAGAAACCAGAAAGTCCTTTTGCAGCTTTAAAGAACTTAAAGCTCAATTAAAGACTTGATTTTTATCGCAGTTTATATAAATTACCGTACTTCTGATTGATATTGTTAGATTTAAAAGAGGTTTGAAATGCCAACTCCTAAGAAGAAAACGTCTCGCTCTAAACGTGATATGCGCCGTTCCCATGATGGTTTGTCTGCTCCAGCAGTAGCTACAAACAAAAAAACTGGTGAATTGGTTCGCCCACACCGCGCAACTAAAGGTGCAGACGGCGCTTTGTACTACAAAGGCAAACAAATCAGCGCAGCTAAGTAATAGCTGAGTTAGGTTGACATCCATGGCAGGAATGTATCGATCTCGAGTAGCAGGGATAGGCTCGTATCTACCGGAGAAGGTTCTCTCGAACCAAGATCTCGAAAAAATGGTGGAGACGAGCGATCAATGGATCGTTGAACGTACTGGGATCGAACGCCGCCATATCGCAGCTGAAGGTGAAGCCACATCGGACCTTTGCTTTCATGCCGCTCAAAGAGCCCTCGCAGACGCTAAACTTACAGCACAAGACATTGATATGATCATCGTCGGCACCGTTACTGGTGACCGTCAGATGCCTTCTACAGCCTGCTACGTACAAAGTAAGCTTGGTTGCCGTAACATCATGGCTTTTGATTTGAACGCCGCTTGCTCTGGTTTTCTTTATTCTGTTTCCATCGCTGATCAATTCGTTCGCACTGGGGTTTACAAGAACATTCTTGTAATCGGTGCTGAAGTTCTTCATCGCTTCGTGAATTATAAAGACCGTGAAACTTGCATCCTCTTTGGTGATGGTGCTGGTGCGTGGATTCTTTCTCGCGCTGCTGAAGGTGATACAGCTGTGATCGCAAGCACTCATATGCATGCTGATGGCGATTTGGCAGAGCTTTTAACTCTTCCAGGTGGCGGATCCGTTATGCCGCAATCACAATATGTTCTAGATAATAATTTGCACTACGTTTCGATGAAAGGTCGCGAGATCTTTAAAAACGCTGTTCGCACAATGGCTCTTTGCTGTAAAGAAGCTTTAGAAGCAAATGACATGCCTCCAGAAAAAGTAGACTGGGTCATTCCTCACCAAGCCAACAAGCGCATCATCGAGGCTGTTGCAGATCAATTCAAGTTCCCAATGGAGCGCGTGATTGTTTACCTTCATGAAACTGGTAACACATCTTCCGCTTCAATCCCGTTGGCCTTTGACTGGGCCGTTCAAAATGGAAAAATCAAACGTGGCCAAACAATTCTGCTAACCGCTTTCGGTGCAGGTTTGACTTCTGGTTCCGTTCTTTTGAGGTACTAATACATGTTTACTCTGGTATTTCCCGGACAAGGCAGCCAACAACCTGGCATGGGCCGTTTTTTATCTGAAAACTTCAAAATCGCTGCGCAAACTTTCGAAGAAGGTTCTGAAGCGCTAAAACAGGACATGAAAAAGCTTTGCTTCGAAGGTTCCGAAGCAGATCTGGCTTTGACGGAAAATACTCAACCTGCGTTGTTGCTGGTTTCCACTGCGACTCAACGTGTTCTTCGTAGCGAGTTTGGCGTAAAAGTCCAATCAGCTGCTGGTCACTCTATTGGTGAATACGCGGCTCTTGTTGCTGCCGATGTGATTCGTTTTGATCAAGCTATGCAAGCCGTACGCACTCGCGGACAAGCAATGCAATCTGCAGTTCCAGTAGGTCAAGGCGGCATGGTTGCGGTTCTTGGTTTGGAGCCGGATCAAGTTGAAACTCTTTGTACTTGGACTGTTCAGAACTCTGGCTTCGGTCCATTGTCTGCAGCTAACTTCAACTCCCCTGGCCAGATTGTTATTTCTGGTTCTATGAAGGCGATCAACTGGTTAAAAGATAATTTCAAACCAGAAGCGATCTGGGCGGAAGCTCCGAAACGCGCGAAACTGATTCCATTGACTGTATCAGCACCTTTCCATTGCGAAATGATGAAGCCTGCTGAAGAAACAATGAGAGTTGTGCTGACTGGTATGGAGTTCAAACAGTCCGCATTCCCTATCGTTCAAAACTTCCACGCAAAGTTCGAAACAGACGGTGCTATCTTACGCGAAAATTTGATCCGCCAAGTTTCAGCTCCTGTTCGTTGGACACAAAGTATGGAGACTTTGAAGGCTGCCGGACACTCTCAAGTTATCGAGTGTGGCGCTGGTAAAGTCATCCAAGGTCTTTTAAAGAAGATCGACGGCGAATTCTTCAAAGTCATGACCACAACAAGCATGGAAGATATCAAAACTATTGAAGATTTTTTGAAAGCTTCGAGTCATTGAAATTTCTTGAGCTTTATTCCGAGTTCAGTCACAGTGGGCTCGTGAAAAAGTGTGACGCTTTTACTCAAGTATTCGCCTTCGCTGAAGCTTCGGCGAAATAACGACTTCAAGGATTTAAGTTAATGGGATCTTCACTTCAAGGTAAGAAAATCGTAGTCACAGGCGGAAGCCGTGGCATTGGTGCCTCTATCGTTAAGCTTCTGGCTGACGAAGGTGCACAAGTTGCTTTCACTTACTCCTCTCGCGAAGAATCTGCACAACAAGTTGCTCACACTCTTAAAGGCGAAGGTCATTTTTATATTAAAATGGACGTTGCTAACGAACAGTCTGTAAATGAAGCCGTCGATCACATTCTTGAAAAATGGTCTGACGTTGATGGCGTTGTGAACAATGCTGGTATCACTAAAGATCAATTGCTTCTGCGTATGAAAGCGGAAGACTTCGACGCTGTTATGTCGACAAATTTGCGTGGTACTTTCTTGGTGACCAAAGCTTTCACCAAATCCATGATGAAAGCGCGCAAAGGTTCTATCGTAAATATCACGTCCGTTATTGGACAAACTGGAAACGCAGGACAAGCCAACTACGCAGCTTCTAAAGCTGGGACTGTTGCTTTCGCGAAGTCTGTTGCTCTTGAACTGGCTTCCAGAAATGTGCGCGTAAACAACGTAGCACCAGGTTACATCGCAACAGAAATGACGGATGTATTGCCTGAAGAAGTTAAAGCTAAAATCCTTGAGAAAGTTCCGCTCAATAAAATTGGCGAAGGAACTGATGTTGCTCAAGCGGTAAGATTCTTGCTCAGTGATGAATCTAAATACATCACGGGTCAAACTCTCAGCGTGAACGGCGGCATGTTTATGGATTAAATCACCTCCGGTGAGATAATCCATAAATCACGCCGAAGCTTTTGCGAAGGCGGATTCCCTCCTACGCAAAAGCTACGGCGGGCAAGCAGGGTAAAAAATAGTGAGAACTGTTTAAAATCAATCTCACTTTGTGTACTCAAGTTGATTGAGATTACGCAGAATGAAACTGGACTTTTAAAAAACTAATTTAGGAATGAATGTACCTAGGAGGATTAAATGGCATTGCATCCAAAAGTAAAAGACATCATCGTAGAACAACTTGGCGTAGATCCAGATAAAGTTAAGCCTGAGGCTTCTTTCATCGACGATC
>JAGIAF010000299.1 GCA_017745015.1 Bdellovibrio sp.
GAAAAGTTGGATACCGATAGGACGTTGAGATTCATCGAAGCTCATCAGTTTCATCGTTCTTTCCGACTTGTACTCAATACCGCTTGCGCTCACGAGTTCTGTGACAACGACGCTGGTATCGAGCTTTTTCATGAATGTACGGAAAGCGTGATCTGTGATCCCTGCCATAGGGGCAAGGACGAAGGGATTTTGCTTCAAGGCTTCAACTGGATTCATAAGGGAAGCGGTATATCAAAATCCCCTCTGGGACGGTAGGGAAAAACCACTTTTTGGAAAGAATAAAAGGGCGCCCCGAGGCACCCTTTGGTTTTAATTTAACTACATGATTACAATTACTTAGATTATGCGGCCTGACGAATCGGTACAACCATATCCTCAATAGACGGCACTCCTGGCACTTCAGAACCCCCATTGACGGTCAATACAAGCACCCCGACAGTGTTGTTCATAGAATCCGACTGAGCGGATAGCTCCTGAGCGGCGGCCGCGGCTTCCTCAGAAGTTGCCGCGTTAACTTGGGTGACTTGATCAATCTGATTCATCGCTTTCGAAATCTGACCGATACCGGAAGCTTGTTCTTCACAGGCTACCGCAATTTCAGAGTTCATAACCGCAACTTGTTTTGCGGACTCAACAATGGATTTCAAAACAGCGGCGCTTTGATCCACTTCAGCAGTTTTGCGACTTACTTTTTCAACACTGCCTTTGATAAGTTGTGAAATATCTTTCGCAGCAAGAGAACTTCGTTGCGCAAGCGTGCGAACTGCTTCCGCCACCACCGCAAATCCCTTCCCTTGTTCACCCGCCCGAGCTGCTTCCACCGCGGCATTAAGAGCAAGAAGATTAGTTTGGAAAGCAATATCATCGATCACATCGATGATTTCTTCAATGCGTTTTGAGTCCGCAGAAATTTCCTGCATCGACGTTGTCAGGGTACGGATCTCACCTTCACCCTTCAGAGCGGCTTGACGAGTCTCGTCGGCAAGTTTTGAAGCTTTGCGTGCGCTGGTCGCGTTGGTTGTAACCATCGTGTTCATTTCTTCTAAAGCAGCAACCGCTTCTTCCAAGGAGCTTGCTTGCTCGGTTGCAGCTTGCGCCAACTCTTCAGATGCCGAGGCAATTTGATGA
This sequence comes from Bdellovibrio sp., assembly GCA_017745015.1. Lineage (GTDB taxonomy): Bacteria > Bdellovibrionota > Bdellovibrionia > Bdellovibrionales > Bdellovibrionaceae > Bdellovibrio. The sequence continues at coordinate 1,129 of JAGIAF010000299.1, forward strand.
GACGCCGTCGAAACTAACTGGGAACCCGAAGTGAGTGAGTCAATAATGCCTTTGATATTTTTAGAAAGACGCGAAAGAACGATAAAGGAAACACTCACGCTGAAAAAAGCAATCAAGGCACTGATAGTGACGATTAACTTGTGCGCGTGTTCATAATCTTCATTCATGACTTTCACGGCGGCCGTCATGTGATTTCTGTTTCGCACAGCCGCTTTATCGAGAATATCGAGAATTTTATAGCGAATGTCGTGACCTTTTTCTTCGAAAAGTTTCGTCGCCATCGCGTCGTTACCGGCATAGGCAAATTTGCGAATTTCCTCACTGAGATCGGTCCACGCCGCATATTCCTTATTGAAACTATCAATCGTCGTCATGCCGTCGGCAGAAGCAATGCTTCTATAACGAACGATCACTTCTTCAACTTCTTGGTGAGTCTCTTTAATTTCCTCTTCAAGCTCTTTCATTTCTTCCATTGCATCTGCAAGAATAAAAGACTGCTGAAGATAGAGTTGGTGATTTAAATGTATCTGCAATTCTTGAGCGATTTCGACTTTGACTGCACGATCTTCAACGATCTTTTTGACATCTTTATTAACGGATTCCAGACGAGTGATGCCTATATATGAGATCGCACCAGTACCCAAAATGAGACAAACAACGACAGACCCGATCTGGGCGTTCAGGCTCAGTTTTTTCACGAAAGCTCCTTTAGATTAGAACAACGGTTCGGTTCATTAACTTAGGAGCTGTAGATAAGATTTCTTGATTACGGAATCGTAAAGACTATTCGAAATTTATTTTCATTCGAGCCACGTGATACGTCCCTCAATCTGTCTCATTGCTTTGGGTGGCGAATGGTCCGGGTAACCGACAACAAGTGCACAAAGCAATTCAAGTTCTCCGCGTTGATACTCAGGGAGTTTATCTACTCCCAAGAATTGATCTACTTCGGCTTTGATTTCTAAGGGAGCCCCCATTGTACAGCAACCAAGTCCCTCAACGAAACACGCGAGGTTCATGTTCTCCACTGCCATGTACACAGACCCGATACTTGTGTGGTAGCGTTCTTCTGCATCATTGTGAGAATAGGCAAAAATCACCACCGGCGCATCGCCTAGTGTAAAGAAAAATCTTTCAGTGAAATCATACAGTGATGGTTTCAAACGAGCAGCAAGAACATCTTTGATACCAAGCCAAGACTTCTGCGAATACTTCAAGTACTCGTCGCGCTTTGCGCCCGTAACTACAAAGAATCTCCAGTTCTGACGATTCTTTCCCGACGGCGCTTGCATTCCTGCACCAATGATTTTTTCAATTAGATCTTTAGAAACAGGATCCTTTTTGAACTTACGAATAGATCTGCGAGCTTCCAGAAGTTTATAGAATTCTTCTTTATTCATGAATTAAACCTCTACAAATTTCTTATGAAGACGCTGTACGGCCTCAGGGCCTTTATCTTCGCTCACCAAAAAACAGAAGTTGTGCTTACTTGCACCCAAGCAAATCATGCGTACGTTGATATCTGAAATCGTGTCGAAAATTTCTTTGCCTAAGCCCGCCGTGTGATTGATGTTATTACCGATCAAAGATACCAAGCTTAGGTTTTCTTCGACGTGAACGTCTGCAATCTCCGAAAGATCCGCGATCAATTTCTTATTTAACAAAGTCGAATCATCCAATGTCACGCTCACTGAGATTTCAGATGTCGTGATGGCATCGATACTCACTTTATGATCGTTGAAGATTTTGAAAATTTGAAATAAGAAGCCATGGGCGTGTAGCATTTCCGGAGTTGATAACGTCACCAATACCTGTTTTTTTCGAATGGCCATGGCTCGAATCAGCGGATGCTCGTCGACATCTTTGCGCACCCAAGTTCCTTTGGCTTCGGCATCGAAGCTAGAACCCACAAAGACCGGAATATTTTTGCGAATTGCAGGCAAAAGAGTTGCCGGATGCAAAACCTTCGCACCAAATGTCGCAAGCTCAGAGGCTTCTTTAAAGGAAATTTCATTGATGGGACGGGCTTGAGGGCACAGGCGCGGATCTGTTGTCGCAATACCCGCAACGTCAGTCCAAATTTCTAAAACGTCGGCAGATACGCCTTCAGCAAGAATCGCTGCTGAATAGTCGCTCCCACCCCGGCCCAAGGTTGTCGTCATGCCGTCTTCAGTGCGACCGATATAGCCTTGGGTCACAACCACCGTTTTCATCTCTGGTAGGAACGCCAGGTGCTTCTGACAAAGTCCTAGGATTTCATTCGTAAGAGGCTTTGCTTTTCCGAAAGTCTCGTCCGTGCGCAAGACGTCACGAACATCGAGCCATTGGGCTTTCTTGGCTGACTGATGCCTTGCTAATACCTGGGCCATGGCTTCCACGAATAAAATGGATGATATACGCTCGCCCAGACTCATCAGTGCATCCATGGCTTTGACAGAGCAATCTTTAAGAAGATGAACGCCTTTTGCCAAAGATGACATTTCTTCAATCAGCTGCTCAAGCATTTGCATATTGGCCGAGGAAACTTTCAATTCCTTGGCAATCTTAAGATGCTTCTGATGAATTTTCGTGATGAGGGCCTCGGCCTCTCCCCACGATTGTCGCTCGGCGGTCTGGCCTAGTGCAATCAGATCATTGGTTGTTCCCGAAGTAGCCGAAACGACCACCATACTTGAACTTTGACGATAAGCCACCTCGGCACTACGGAGCATGCAAGCCGCATCCCCCATCGAGGTTCCACCAAACTTTGAAACTATGAGCTTTGCCACGGCCGACTCCTTAATCAC
>JAGIAF010000029.1 GCA_017745015.1 Bdellovibrio sp.
GGCCCAGATTGGGCGCCGGGGATTTTTTCGACCAACAATTAAAGGGTCCAGTTTAATTAAGGTAAATGCCGTCGTCTTTAACTGTGATGACGCGTTTTTTATAAAGATCACCCAACGCCATCTTGTACTTCTTTTTGCTCACGCCAAACATCTCATAGATCAAGTCTGCAGATGTTTTGTCGTTAATCGGAAGATGGCCGCCCTCTTCGCGCAATCGTTCTAGGATCAACGGACCGATATCTTCGGAGCTTTTGTGACCTTGTTTTTGCAAACCAAGATCGATCTTACCATCTGGACGAATGTGCTTGATAAAACCCTTAAGCTTTTGACCATGCACCAGTCTTTCAAAGACTTCGTTCGCATAGAGCATGCCCCAATGTTTTCCATTGATGATAGCCTTAAACCCCATATCCGTTTCCGCCGCGATAAAGAGATCCACCTGTTGTCCTTCAGTGTATTCGCCCGGCTCTTTAGAAATATATCGATCTAGGCGCATAGAGGAAGAAATACGGTCGCTCTTATCCAAATAAAGATAAACCACAACTGACTGACCCATACGCAGTGCGCGCGTTTGTTCAGAGAACGGCAAGAACAAGTCTTTGCCCAAGCCCCAATCTAAAAAAGCACCGACATTTTCCACGGACTTCACCATCAAGTGAGCAAACTCACCAACTTGAGCTTTCGGAGTCTCGATGGCCGCAACCAAGCGATCTTCAGAGTCAAAGTGAACAAAAGCTTCAATTTCATCACCGACTTCACAATTTTCGGGAACATAGCGACGAGGCAGCAAAATCTCGCCATCATCTCCCCCATCAAGGAAGACGCCGAATTCCATTTTTTTGAGAACTTTTAATTTATTGAACTTACCAATTTGAACCACAAACGTTCCTTTAAACTTCGATATTTTTAACCAGCCAAGATTCTAATTCCGCAAGACCGGCTGCAAGGTCTGGGAACTTTTCGCGAAGACCACCCATGGCCGTCTTCACTGTGGCACCTTCGTACAATTTGCCACGCATATTCTCTGAAAGAGTTTCGATCATTGCGGGATACAAGCAGTCCGTAAAAATCTGCAAATCCTTGATATGACCTTCTTCAACTTTGAACTGCACGTCAAAAAATCCCAAAGTCAGATACTCATCCATCTTGTGAGTGAACTCTAAAGTATTGCCGTACAACCACTCCCAAGAAGAAAGGGTTTTGTATTGCTCGTTCAATTCTGGAATTTGCTGAAGACTCGCCATCGTCAAGCTTTCAATTTGAGCCTTGCCACCATAGAAGTTTTCAAAAGAGGCCACCATGGTCTCAACGATCCTATTATGATTGATGTCTTTAGAAATTTCATTCAAGTTCGTCACGCGAGCGCGCACTGACTCTTTACCCTTTGCTTGAAGTTTTTTAGGGTTCGGAGTCAAGTAGTTGCCCAGGCGAGTTAGATCCGCATGCAATAACAAAGTCCCATGATGAAATGCGCGGTCTTTCTTTTCACGATAAGCACTGCCGCTGAACTTACGAGGACCATCATAGAAAGGCACCATCAAGTCATTACGACCCGAGGCTTCTCCGGTGATTCCGAAGTTCTTAAGCGCATCAAAAATAATTTGGATATTGTTCTCTCGACGATAACCGTCTTTTGGCGAAAGGAATGTGAAATTGGTATTTCCTAAATCATGGAATACAGCCCCACCACCAGTGGTTCTGCGCGCCAAATGAACATTATCATTTTTCATTTGCGCCAGATTGCACTCTGACCATGGATTTTGATTGCGACCGATGACAACTGTCTCTTCATTTCTCCACAAAAACAAAACCTGACTTGAAGGATCCAAATTGTGAAAGATCCACTCTTCTGTCGCCAGATTTAGGTGCGGATTGAAACTATCAGAAAGGAAGATCTTGAGCTGTGCCATAGGCCCACGATCTTACCAGAAATCACTTGCTTACGCTAGATTCATTCGTCCCGCCAACTCGGATAGTTTCGCGCTGAGAAGTTTTTGGCAGATCAAAGCCCTGTACTTTCACCAAGGGCGGAGCAAACCACTGTCCTGACAGAACCGACTCCTTAGGAGCATACATGCGCAAGTTAAGTGAGAATTCCTTACCTGGAGGGCCCGGAATCCAGTTACTTAAAGGAATGTCTCCCTTTGGGCGAGCTCCCACAATCAAGGTCAAAGAACCGTCTCGGCCATAGGTAAGATTATTCGCACTCCCCAATTTATAGCGCTGATACTCATTGCGCACGACTTTAAAATCCGGAGCACTCAAAAGAGTGAGAGACCAAAAGGCATTGACCTGATCGCGAGGCAGCGCAGCTTTAGAAAAATAAATGAGATAAGAACTATCACCATGCAATGGTTGATCTTCAGGATCTTTCAAACTTACAAAGTGCGCCACCTCTCGTGATACATTCCACCAAATGCCACCGTAATTCGCGGCTGTGCGAAACCAATAGTCTTCTGCAAAACCTCTATCATAAGTTGCAGTGCTGCTCCACCCGCCTTTGCGATCACCAAAATCAGACAGGTAACGTTTAAATTGTGGCAAAGCTTTGCTGCGCAAAAGGTCTTCAATTTGACTTTTGTTTTCATCACTTCTTGCCGCATAAGCCGCGATCACGCGCACTTTCCTTTGCATCTCGGGAGCGACCTTCATGCTGTCAGGAGCACTGGTCAGCACCGCTTCCACCATGGGATATTCAAAGGCTTCCGTCGTAATAAGATCGGCGTTGGTGAACATTGGAATCTTTTGAGCCAGCTCCACATCCACATTCTTATTCGCGACCATCTTAAAACTTTTTTGTAGGCGCACTGTTTCGGCATCGCCACCCTTACGTTCGATGCGCCCTACGATTTTCGCTTTCTTCCATGGCACTTCGATACGATAGGCATTGGCTGGTGTTTCACCCGCGCCTTTCATACAAAAAGCGAAGCGGCCATCAGGATGCTCGGGATGGGTGCGCTCGTTAATATTCTCAACCACCTGCGCCCACTCATCCATTATCTGAACTGTGTGATAACGATCCTTGATAGGAGGTATCACAAGGACCTGGCAGTTTTTATCGTCAACAGCGATCCAACTTTCAAAGGAAACCACATCGAGATTGGGGTTCAGCGCGTTCACTTGTCCCAGAGGATTGTATTTGATTTTGTTGTAGCCAATATTCTGTTCGCCTGTATCAATTCGCTCTTGGCGAATCACCAGATACCGTCCCATAAGATACACATAAGCATCAATCACATCCTTTTCAGAGAGACCCGTTTTCGCTAACGAAGATGGTGTTCCAGGCGTCACGGTTACAGAATTTTCAGCTTTGGTGCCGGGACTCTGGCAACCCACGGCGAACAGAAGAACTCCTGTAAAAAGGGCGACGACAAACTTCATGACGACCTCCTCATTCCATCTCATCCAAGGTCGCTCCGAAGCTCAACTGGACCCCAGAAAAAAACATCCCTGTGGCGTTTGTCAAAGATCGCAAAAATATCGTTAACAACACCTCTCGAGCATTTATTCAAAGACACTTTCTTAAAGACTTTTTCCCATGGCACGAATATAGCTATTTGGATTTCCGCCAGTGAAAAGAAGCTGTGGCTTGGAACTAATGGGAGTTGGCGTGAAGTCCTTTGCCTTTCTTACATTATGCTGTTCAATATTTGGTGCTTTTGACGCCAATGCCATGCTTTCAACCGACGTGTTGCCGAGCGGGATCAGCAGCCCTTCATTCCGTTTTGGTAACGTTGACGGAATCAGCCAGCGCTATATCGACAATGGCTCTTTGGTAAAACTGGGTGACTACAAATCTGTCAATTTCGATGCAGAACAACTCCAAAAGTTCAATGCTGATGCCGCCCGCCTGGTTTCAGCTCTTAATAAATTCGGTGCTGCGGGCTTGGGTGATAAAATTAACCTGGGTGTCTTAAAAGTCGACACTGATCCTACGGTCAAGTACTTCGCCCCGGTTTTCGCTCACGGAGTCACCAAGAATTGGACTGTGGCTCTGGGGCTTCCCATTGTGAACTACCAAAATAAAATTTCATTATCCCAGCAGTTCTCCAATATCGACTATTACCGTCGCCAATTCTCGGGCCTCAGCGCGGAGTTAGATTCGGCTCTTGCGACCGACCTCGGACAAGCAACCAACGACACTTTGGCGGCGAAGGGCTACAAGCGTATTGAGAACCACGACGAAACATTTGTCGGCGACGTTCAAATCGTCAGCCGCTATCGTTTCATGGAAGATCACAAGCAAGCTATTCTGTACCAAGCTCAATTAAATTTACCGACAGGTCCTCAATACAATCCTGACGATCTGGCTGCGATTAATATCTTCGGTCGTACAAATATCAATAACTCTCTGACTTATTCCTATCGCGCCACCAGTCGCATCACTTTGGTGCCATATATTTCCTATATCTTCAATATTCCCGATCAGATCACTGAGCGTGTTCCGACCAATGAAAACGACACACTTCCAGATGCCTCAGCCAAAGAAGACATCCACCGTCACATCGGCAATACAGCCTCTATCGGTAACAGCGTATTTTATGACTGGAATGATGCTCTTCAATTCGGTTTGGGTTATGAGTACTCGAACAAAGACCGCGATAACTATTCTGGTTCCGGTGCTGGTCGCTATGATTTGCTAGGCCAACACACCGCCGGAAGCGCTCACCGCGTACGCGGTCAAGTTTCTTACAGTACGGTATCTTCGTATTTCAGAAAGCAATCTGTGATTCCATTTGTAGTTTCCCTGGAAGTTTCAGATATTATTGCCGGCGTAAACGTAGAGCGCCAGTTCGCACAAGAATTAACTTTAATGATGTTCTTTTAAGGATCGATGTGAAAAGACTTTTGTGCCTCCTCATCACTGCTAACTTCCTCCTCGGTGCCTGTGCTCCGAAAGTCGAAGACATGCGTCTTGGTGGTGGCACGCAAGATTTCGGCCCGCACTCCAAAGATGTCGACCTGCGAGACCGTCTGCGCCAGTCAGAAAATCTGATTCCAGATCTTTCTTTTAAAGGCCCTATCGCGACAGAGAATTTCTTCCGTCAGGCCAATAACTTAAAACGTCTGAGTGAATTGACGGCAAATCCGGCATTCAACGCCAAAGGTTTAGCATGGATCAAGAAATTCTATCAAACGCCTCAGACAACATCTTATATGCAGTTAGCGAACGGTCCTTATGCGGGTCTTGCAACTGCGCAAACTCAGCAAGAGGTGCAAAACACTTTAGCTGACATTCAAACAGATATTGCCAAAGCCAAGACCAACGTGCGTGAGCGCATTTTGGATTTAGGTTCTAGCTTCCCGTGGGCCGCGAAACGTGTTCGTTTGGAAGTGTTAATCAATGAAGCCCAAAACTTCACGGATCTAGTCATCATGCAAATCCCTCTGATGGGTCTGACATCCCAAGTAGAACAGGGCTTGCGTGAAGAACTCGTAGCTCAAACCAAACCGTACTTCGCAGATATTCGTCAGTTTGTAGACGCCTTCTATCGTTCGCGCACATTCTCGAACTCCCTCGATCTTATTCGCCAAGTTTTGGTGAAGTTTAAAGTCACTCTTAACACTGAGTTGCAACAGAATTTGACCCAAGGTCTGCAACTTGCTCAAGAGATGGAAACAATGAGCGATCCGCAAGGTGCTTTGACAGTGCTAGTGGACATCTGGAAAATGCTGACTCCGGACGATCGCACGCGCTACTTTAAGTCTCAAAATTCTGAGCTTTATGATTTCTTTGCACGACAAAATGACAAGGACCTCGCGTGCTTGCGAGTTCCTGGCTGCGACGGCGGTCTTATTGACGGCATTACGAAGAAGCTCTTTGTTTTGCCGAAAATTAAGAACTTCGGTGTATTGAAGATTCAGCAGCTTTTAAACCAAGCAACTTTAAACTATCTGGTCACTTCCGTGGAAGACTACGGCCTGACATTCGTGCGCGATCTTCCTGGAATCTTTGCGGACAATATCGAAGCTGGTCTAATTAAAAAGGCCGAAGAACTGCGCGACATTCAAAAGAACTATGGTCCGTTCATGAAGGACCTTTTAGCGCAGTGGTCTTTCAAAAAATTGCCTAGCTATGAGGGTCGCATTGCGGGCTTTGAAGTTTCGTCTATTAACTTGGATCTCTCTGCAAAACGCCCGTTGCAATTACAAGGGAATGGTTCTCCTGCAGAGTTGAAAGCAAACACCGCGGCGACGGCCTTAATGGCAAAAACTCAATTAATGGAAAGCCTGGATTCAAAAGATGAGCTAGGTCTGCAAACGGCGCTGTCACAAGTGAATAAGCTCGTCGCTTTTAGCGGATACCGTGATGTGAACAACAAGCTTATTACTGGCCTACTATCCCCTGTGGAAGCCGTGAAGGCCCCCCTGGATATTATGAACTTGTCGGCAGCGAAACACTCTTACCGTGTTCCTGATCGCCTGACCTTGAGCGATTCATTCCATGCCGATCCCGCGATGAATTACGACAAGAACTTTTCTGCAGAGTCCTTTGCCGAACAAATCGAAGGCTTGAGTCATATGCTGACTTTGACGGCGGACTGGAAAATTTCAAGTTACGACCGCTTCTTAAGTAAGATCATGGCTCAAGAGTTGACTCAAGACGTGCAGTCCCCGGCTTTGCGTCGCAGTCTCTTTCCGAAGGATATGATCTTTGCTTTGAACTTGGGAAATGTCGCTGTTCTTCTTAAGGACATCACCAAAAAAGCCACGCCAGTGTTCTTGCTGTCTTTAGACAATCACATCATTTGGGCTGATCAGTATTCATCAAGTAATGAAACATCCATCATGGCGGGCATTGTTGATATAAAGAATGGTCAAAGATCTGACACCGTGAAAGCCAAAGATGTCGCTAAACTTCTTTCTGCCATCTCTCAATTCCTTCAAGCCACGGATGGTGTTGAGAAAACACGCTCCTCTATTATTTTAGAAAAAGATCCGGTCACCCAGCAGACCAACCTTCAAGCTCTGCTTGATGGCCGTAAAGATTTGAAACTTCTCTCTGTGGCCTTAGCAAACTTTATCTCCAACCAAATGGTAGATGAGTCAGGTTTGGTTCAAAGCCAATACAGTCTCAAATCCCTGTCTCGTGTAGCAGGAACTCCAGTATTGGTCAGCGAACAAGTTCAAGTGATCCGTGCCCTGATGGCAGCTTATAAGCGAACTCACATTGAGGCTTACCTGTGGAGCGCTCAAGAGATTTACTATGCCATGAATAAGAAGCTCTTTGATCAAAATCAGCGTTTCTATATCAATGGAGACGGTTCGAAACTCGATACGCCTCAGGTGATCGCGACCCTGGTGGGTCTAATGGAAATCAAAGCGACTTTACCGCAAGATAGTCAGCTTCAGCTTTCCAAGATCACACAGCCGTGGCTCACGGCCCTATCTAATCTTCAGAATTAGGGACTTTACTACATTTTTTTAAGGGTCCATGCTAGGATCCCGCTATGGAACAACAGCCTTTTTCAGCCCTTACACTCTCCCCGGAACTTTTAACTGTTCTTGAGGAACTGGGTCTGAAAACAATGACACCAATTCAAAGCCAGAGTATCCCCGTCCTTCTTGCGGGTAAGGACCTTATTGGTCAGTCTCAAACTGGCAGTGGTAAAACAGCCGCTTTTGTTTTGCCAATTCTGAATCAAATTGATTTGAAACTAAAATCACTCCAAGCGGTGATCCTTTGTCCCACTCGTGAATTGGCAGCTCAAGTTCTGACTGAAGTCAGAAAGCTGGGTCGTCGTCACGAAGGCTTACAAGTCATTGCCTTAACTGGTGGCCAACCAACTCGTGAGCAAGCTCAAGCATTGGAAAATGGTGTTCAGATCGCCGTCGGCACTCCGGGCCGCATCCTCGATTTAGTGAATCGCGATCGCATCGATTTTAATTCTGTTAAAACTTTGGTCCTCGATGAAGCCGACAAAATGTTTGATATGGGCTTTGCGGCGGAAATCAAAGCCGTCATCAAAGAAATTCCTCAGACTCGCCAAACCGTATTCTTCTCAGCTACTTTCCCAGAAAGTGTTTTGGATTTAAGCCGTCGCTATCAAAAGAATCCTGTGAGAGTAGTGATCGAAAGCGCTCCGGAATCTTTGCAGATCGAAGAGATCGCTTACGAAACCGAGGACAGCCAAAAAACCAACACTTTGATTCGTGTTCTGCAACAACACCAAGCGGAATCCTGCCTGATTTTCTGTAACACCAAAGCGGCCGTTGCCGAACTGACGGAAGGCTTTAGCCAAGGCAAAGTCACGGTTGCAAGCCTTCATGGAGATCTTGAACAGCGCGATCGTGATCGCGTGATGGCGATGTTTAAAAATGGCAGCTATCGTATTTTAATTGCGACAGACGTGGCAGCTCGTGGTTTGGATATTGATAACTTAGAACTCGTTATTAACTATGACTTCCCTCTACAACCAGAGACCTATGTGCATCGTATTGGCCGCACAGGCCGTGCCGGCAAGTCTGGTGTTGCGGTGACATTGATTCACCCGGAAGACACCTTAAAGCTTTTGGAAATCGAAAACCTAACGAATCGTAAATTCCAAAAGCCATCCTTGGGTTTTAAAAATCAATTTGGCTTAAATCCAGAGTGGCGCGAAACCTTGATGCAGACTCTTTGGATTTCCGGTGGTCGCAAGGATAAGATCCGCGCTGGCGATATCTTGGGAGCCCTCACGGGAACTGCGGGATTGAAGTCCTCGTCTATTGGAAAAATCGAAGTCCACGACAAGCATTCCTTCGTGGCTATTTCTGCATCTCATACGAAAACAGCCTTTGATCGTCTCCGCGATGGAAAGATCAAAGGCCAAAAATTCCAAGTCAGAATTCTCAAGTAAAACGCGACGCATCCCCAAAAAGTGCCTGGCACCAAATAGTTTGGCACCTTTTGGTTATTTAAGGCCGAGTAGCAAATCGAAGTCCTCTTTGCTGAGGGCGCTGCTGCCGTTGCCAAGATCTGCGGTGCTAGTTTCTTCGTTGGCGAACAAGAATTGGAATTTCTTGCCTTTACGATCTTTCAACACTTCGATCTTTTCTTCTAACGACTCATGCATGATATAGCGGAATACTTGAACGGCTTTGCTTTGGCCCAAACGATGAGCACGGTCCGTTGCTTGATTCTCAACCGAAGGATTCCACCATGGCTCCAAGTGGAAAACATAGCTCGCCTTCGTTAAGTTCAAACCCACGCCGCCGGTTTTCAAAGTCATCACAAGAACAGCTCCACCTTCGGTTCTATTAAAGGTTGCTAGAATATTCTGACGCTGTTTCGTCGGAACTCCTCCGTGAAGAATAAAAACCGGGATCCCCGCTTGTTCCAAAATCTTAGCCGTGTGCTCAAGAGTTTGAATGAATTGCGTGAACACCAAGGCACTTTCGCCGGACTCAACGATCTCTTGAATAGAATCCAAAAGAGTTTCCAACTTCGGTGGTACTTTTTCATAGCGCACATTTGGCAAGCCAGCTGGATCCGAGCACGCCTGACGAAGACGCAAGAGCGCCGTTAACATTTGCAACTGCACGCTGGCTTCAGTCGCCGTGGCCATAGAGTCCTTCACCTTCTGATTATAAGAAAGTGCGATGTCGCGATAGATTTCCATCTGACGCTCTTCGAAGGCAATGTTGATCTTTGTCTCTTGCTTTTCAGGAAGTTGATCCAAGATCTCTTTCTTCGTACGACGCAAAAGCAATGGTTTGATCTTGAGTTTGAGATCGTCAATTTCTTCGCGAGTGACCATTTCGGTATTCACGAACTGACGACGGAAATCTTCAATTTTACCCAAACTCCCCGGAACCAAAATGTCCACCAAAGAATAAAACTCTCCGTAATGGTTTTCCATCGGCGTACCCGTCAGACACATTTTAAATTGGGCATTCAGGGAACGAGCGGCGCTGGTCCGTTTGGTTGTGATGTTCTTCAGGTTCTGAGCTTCATCGAAGATCAAAACCTTCCAGTGCACCTGTGCCAGGAAGGCTTCGTGCTCCATCAATAGACCGTAAGTGGTAATCACCACCGATTCTTGACCTGTGAAGAGTCTTTTCCCTAAAGAATCTTTTTCTTTATTCGAGAAAACTGACACTGGTAAATCCGGCGTGAATTTTTCAATCTCACTTTGCCAGTTAAAGATCAAAGATGAAGGCACAACAATCAGAACCTGTCCCAGCTCCCCTTTTAATCGAAGATCTTCCAGGAAGGTCAAAGTTTGGAGGGTCTTACCTAAACCCATGTCATCAGCCAGCAAAGCTCCTAAGCGCAAGTTATAGAGATCCTGCAACCACTGAACACCTTTAAGCTGATACGGTTTCAAATCGGCTTGAACTGTCCTTGGAACAGAGTACTCACGCCCCTCGCGAGACATACCATCATAGAAGTCACAGATCTTTTTCCACTCGTGATCCCCACGAATGCCGACACCCGAAGCACGCAATGACAAGAGCTCCAAAATTTGATGGCGCGGCAATTTGTAAATGCGATCTCCGGTTTTTTTAGATTTGCTGTCGGGTTTTGTTCCTTGCAGCTTCTTCCAGAAGTTCTCAAGTCGTCGCAAGGACGGCATTTGCTTACGCGGAACCAGGAAAAGTTTCCCGTCATATTCGATAACTCCGCCGCCGCCAAAGTTCGCCATGCTTTGAGCGTCAATCTCTTGACCTCTTAGGAAGAATTTCGGATTGAGTTCAAACCAGTTGAAATATTTCTCTGCCGCATCCGTAGTCAATTCGAAATCAACACGGAAGTCACCGTCTTCAAGTTCTTGCAAGGCTTGGCCTTTATAGTAAATCTTGAAGCCATGATTCAAAAGGTCTTGCAGAGCTTCTAAGGTTTCGTGAGTATAAGAACCTTCTTTTTTAACATTCGGGAAGTTAAACAGTCCCGAGCGCAACGTCGGATCCTCTTCAGGATTACCAGACCACACTTTACTTAAGAATGACGTACGGGATTTTTTGAAGGCATCTCCACCAGACGTCGTTGCTAGGCGCTTCAACATCTCAAAGAGCAATCGGAACTCACGCTCCACTGTGCCCTCAAGAACGACTTCTCCCGATTCACTATAGAATGACTCGCTGGCTTTTAATGCTTTCAATGTCTTTTCAACATAGTCATCAAAATGGAGCAAAACGGTACGCGAACACAGCTCAGACAACGTCATGTCTCGGGCCAAGACCACCCCTGTGCCGCTGACCAACAACGTTTGAATATTATCTTGGAGAATTTTAAAGATTTCATCTTCACCGACGATACGACCGTCAGACAGCTCACCGTTAAAATGCCAAGAGAGAACTTCAAAAGTCAGATACTGCAAAATTCCCAAGTGACGAAGAAGCTTCAAATCCCAGTCACGTTTGCCACGGGCGCGAGTCGCCACATCTTTGGCGTCGGCATTAAGGAGGTACGGCAAACCTTCGGAAAGAACATGAAAATACAACGAGGTGCGCGCCGTCCATCCCGTGCGCGCGAGATCCTTTTGACCGAGAACGCGAGCCTCATGCTGAATTGTAAATTGCCCGCTTTCGGTCAAATAAACGCCGATCAAGCTTTGCGCCACTGACAAAACCTTCGTTTCGCCAGTGACCTTGACCGGAATTTGGCGCGCGCGCAAATGCTTCAGCATTCGCTTGGCCTCAAGCTCCCCTTCAATTTCTACTTTAGGATATTGCCTTTGGGTTAAGCCAAAATCCAAAGCGTCCGGGCTGACGTCGGTCAAGACGCGTGCGAATTGGCTCCACTCACGATACCAAGGATGAACCACCATCGTACCGCTTTCAGGCTCAAAGGCGAATGATTCATAAAATCCAAAAGGCGTCTGACGTGCGTGACTGATTAAAGTAAACTCAGAAAGAAGTTCTTTCTTTTCAATAAAATCCACGCGCCAGTCAAACTCACGGGCCACATCAAATTCAATCGTACGAATTGGCAAAGATTTTGTAGAGCTCTTAGTTTGCAAGAACGCTTCAAGTTGGCCTTGATTTACTTTGGTGGCGATATTCGCCAACAAGGTCTGCATGATCTCTTCAAGTTCACGCAGCGCTTGGCTCACAAATAAATTATCTCGCTGCAAAGTCAGAGGCCACTTGTTGAAAACATTGTCGCCCCGACGAGGCTGTGGCAAAAGATCTTTCGGCACGCTCTTATAAAGTGGATGACGAAGAATTTCCTTTGCACTCACCTGCACGCCATTACTAAAGTTATAACGAACCATACCCGCGATGCGATTTTGTTCGTTCACTTCATTAAAGGCATGTTCAGAAAAAGCGGTCAAACGACGGCGGAAAACATCTGGCATATTCCACAACGATGGAGCCAGACTTTCTTGTTCTTTAGAAATCTCATGATAATTAAAATGCTGTTCGCTCTCTTTAAGCAGCATCGACAAAGGTTCGCAGCGCAGAACGGGAAGCTCTTCAGAGTAAAGAGTCACCGATTGCAAAAATCCCGTACTCAGAGCTTCTTCCGACTCATTGCCGCGACGTCGCAAGCTCGGACCACGCAGATCCAAAGAAAGCTTTTCAATTCGCGGGTCTGCCGGTGTTTCTTCTTCTAGAGTTAGTGCCTGCCACAAAACGACGTAAGAGGCCCATTGGTGAGAACAGGAAAGTTTTGTATCCACGCGCGTTCCGCACTGGTCACAACGGAAATCCAAAGCTCCCGTGATGTCGTCTTGGAGAATTTTAACAGTGGCCGTTTCTTTTGCTTTAGTGTCGTTTAAGAGCACCTTTAACTGCATGGCTCCCAGATGCGTTGAATGCATCTCGTAACCTTCAAAGGCCCCATCAGCGATCAACTCTAAACCATCGGCAAAAACATTTTGTTCACCCAAAGGCACGCGCTCGCTGGGGTGGCGTAATTGAGCAACATTTTGCAGACTCATTGGGGCTAAAAACACGCGATTTCCTTTGTCTTGATGCCCTAAAAAAGGGCATCAAGCAGTATCGGTGATTCTGCTCAGAATGTCCATAGAAAGTCTTAAAGATCTGCGATCAGACTCAAGCCCCAAAACCTTGATTCTCCGGGATAAAGATAGATATGGCCGTATTGTGTAGGAGATTCGCGCCAATAGCGTGTATTGGCCAAATTTTCAGCAAAAAAGCGCACCGTTGTCGGCACAGATCCCCACTTCGAGACATAGCTAAGTCCAGCGTCGAGTCGTGTCCAAGCCGGCAGCATAATGCTGTTATCCGAAACCACGGCGCGCGTTCCTTCATGAATAATGCGCGCATTTGCCGAAAGACCTGGAGCGGATTTAAAATAATAACCCGCACCCAAACGCAAAGTTTGTTCTGGAACGTTCAAAGGTTTTTTACCATTCAACGACGGATTCAAATCACTGTCTTCACGAGTCGCCTGCAAAAACATCACGGAGGCATCAAACTCCCACTGAACCAACTTGGCTGTGGCTTCCAATTCCAAACCTCGATGACGAGCTTCTCCATCCACTTCATAAGCAGGAGCTTGATCCGTCACCACCGGGTGATCGATTTGGAAAAGTGCGGCACCCCATACAATATCCTTACCACCACGAACGCCAACTTCCATTTGGCGACTGCGCACATCCTTCAGATATTCTCCAGGATGTGCGTAACCGGATTTATTTGGCGTAACGAAGGATTCAAGTCCTTCGCCATAACTCACATAGGCCATGACCTTTTCAAAGTTATAAGAGAGCGCCGCCCAAGGAATCGGAAAACTCTGACTGAAGTCAGTTTTACGAGTTCCATCGGTGCGCACACTATCTCTTTGCAGATAATTGAAACTCAAACCCAACCAAGCCTTCCAAGCTCCGAAGGACATCGCATCGTTGACTGAAAATAGTAAATTGCCAGCATCGCGATTGGTGCTCTGGTCATTGAGAGTTCCGTTCGCAGGAAGCTGAGCCGTGCCTTCTACATTGCCCTCGCCTACCAAGTTGTACGCCTGACGCTCAAAACGTTCGCGAGTCCCCCAGCCCATCAAAGCAAAGTTCAATGCATGACGAATACTTTTAGTTTGGGCTTGTCCTTGTAAAGACACTTTCAAACTGCGCGTTTCACGACTTTCGTTGTCACTGCGGAAATCATACATATCGAAGGTTCCGTCAGAGCAATAGCGATCGAAGTTGTTTTCTTTCGAACACCCATAAGGATAAGCCAAGTGATCATCCGTGCCTAAACCTTGCAATCCCAAAGCGGCCGACCAACTCCATGACGACGCAAGACTTTGTGTGTAACGCAAAGATCCCGTCAACCCGCGAAACACCACGGGCCGAGTCCAAGATTGATTGTTCAAATTTAAATCCGGATCACCAACATCGGGCAGACGACTTCCCAAAAGACTGAATCCTGCTTGGCTTGGCTGTGAACGACGAGACCATTCAATCTCCGCTTCCAACAGTTGACTTTCAGAAATGCGCCACTCCCCAGCAGCACTCACCAGGGATCTTTCACCACGAGAATCTTTCAAATGGGGCGACAGCATTTCTTGCGCAAGATTGAATCGATAGCCGAACTGCTGGTGACCTGAAACAGGCCCAGCAACATCCGCAGCTAATAATAAATTCCCTGAATCTGTGACGTCGGAACGAACTTCTCGAAGAGGTGCTACCGTGGGACGCTTGATCGTATAGTTGATCTGTCCCCCAGGAGAGCTTGCCCCAGCTTGCACACCACTTAGACCTTTAAGCACATCAATGCTCGCTTTATTTTCCAAAGGAATGGATGTCTCGGCATTGATAGGTAAACCCTCGCGATAATAATTGCTGCGATTGTCGAGTGTAAATCCACGAACCGACATCATGTCCCAATAGCCGGTAGCATTGTAACTATCTGTCGTAGAAGCATCGACCTTGGTGATATCAGAAAGACGATAGATTTGTTTTTGCTGCAAATCCTTCTCGGAAATAGACTCACTGGAAACTGGAATTTCCCTGAGACGAAACTCTTCGAAACCTAAAAAGAATTCCGATGAGTCTTGTTCTTCAGCATGCACAGAAATCGGAGCCAATTGAGTTTGGGCCCGCGATGCTAGTGAAAATGTAAGCATTAATAATAGGACGGACGAATAGAATGACGATGTAAACTGCGTTTTCATTGCGTTCCCTGCGCGAGCATTATCTCTTTCAGGTTCAAAGGGACTGTCTCAGTCACCGCAACCACGCAGTAACACCCCTAGCTATGTGCAGTCTTATGTCGGATGACTCCAATTGTTGTCAACCTTATGTTTTGCAGCGACGTAATTTTCGAGGCTGTGCACCAAATCGGATCTGGAAAAAGGTTTTCCAAAGAATTGGTCAAATCCCGCCGCCATGGCTTTATTTTGGCTGTCTTGATCATTAAACGCCGTCACCGCCACTGCTGGAATTTGCTTTTCCATGGCAGTTTGTCCCGCGCGCACTCTTTTAACTAAAGAGAATCCATCTTCTTCGGGCATGCTCAAGTCGCTGACCAAAGCATCAAAACGGAAAAGACGTGAAAGACGCAAAGCCTCCTGAACGGAATTTGCTTTCTCCACCTTCGCTCCGGATCTACGCAAGACCGTCTCCAACAACCCCAGAGAATCTTCATCATCATCCACCGCCAGAACATGCACTCCTCGCAAGAGCTGCTCTGGTTGATTTCCTTCTCGAGCATGAGTCGCCAAAACATCTCCTAACGCCGAAACGTTTTTATCAATCATAGGCAAAATAATTTGCGCTGTCGTACCGCGTCCTTCTCCCTCACTGTAAAGATTGATTTGACCGTTATGGCTCTCTACTAAGTGCTTGGCGATGGACAGGCCTAAGCCCAAACCTCCAAATCGTCGAGTGGTTGTACTGTCACCTTGGTGGAAACGATCGAAAAGACTTTTCCGCGTGGCTTCGGATATTCCAACCCCCTGATCTTCAATTTGGACTTCTACCCCAGGTCCGCGCTTTTGAACTTTGACAAGAATCTCTCCGCCATCATAGGAAAATTTAATTGCGTTCATTAAGAGATTACTGAAAACCTGCTGCAGTCGAAGACTGTCCCCCATCACAGGAGCTTCGCGTAATTCAGTCGAGAGACGAATTTTGATACCTTTCTTATGCGCTTCCGCCTGCAAAGATGAAATAGCTAATTTGATGGTCTCAAGGAGCTCTACGTCCTCTCGCTCTAGGCGCATACGTCCCACCACGATGCGTGTTGAGTCTAGAAGGTCTTCCACGATACGGGCCTGAGTTTTTGCATTACGATGGATTACGCTCAACCCTTGCTCGCGGTCTTCGTCGGTAACGACTTCTTCACGAAGAATATCTGTCCAGCCAATAATAGCATTCAACGGTGTGCGCAGTTCATGAGACACAGTTAAAAGGAAATTATCTTTAGCCTCGTTAGCGAGTTCCAACTGCGCAATTTTTTTATTCAAGTCATTATAGAGGCTGACATTCTCCAGCGCTACAGACACAGAATCAGCCAAGGCTTGCAGCAACTCCAATTGATCTTGAGGCAGTGAATATTTCTGGGCCCAATAAACTCCGATCGCTCCAATGGGATCATCTTGGCGAATAGGAACCATCACCAAACTCTTTACAAAGGTCGGACGATAGTATTCATAGGGAATGCGTGAATCTTGATAGATGTCTTCGATCATCACCGCTTTTTTATGAATCATGGACCAGCCACTGATACATGATTCAATCGGAAAGCGCTGACCTTTCCACAGAGGACTGATCGCGTCCTCATCGGCATAATAACAAAATGGACCTTCTCGCAACACGAAGGTAGCACCGTCCGCTCGAGCGATTTCTCTGGCAGCAGATCGCACCAGAGTCATCACTTGCTCAACCGTTCGCGCCGAAGAAAGCTCCGGAATAACCTCTACTAACCTTTTGATCCCGCCAACATTGGCCATAACTCCTCCGCCGGAACAAACTCAAAGTCAGTTTACTAAACAGGATTTACTCCATCTCCTTACAAATTCTTCATTGATGCAATACATAGCTTCATACTTATGATAGTACACGGGGGATCAAATAAAATTGAACCTGGGCCGAACCTATACTCTTCTTAAGGCCGCAGTGATGTCATTAATCACATCGTTGGCATTCTCAAGACCGATACTTAAACGGATCGCGCGCGGATCGATATTGCTTTCACCACGTTTTTCTTTTGGAATCGCCGAATGGGTCATGAATCCTGGGACTTCAATCAAAGTCTTCGTCAAACCCAAGCTGACAGCCAATGTGATTGAATACGAGTTTTTTGCAATATCGTCGACGAACTTCTGACAGCGTTTCATGTCGCCTTTAAGTTGGAAAGAAATCATCGTACCCGGAGCAAACTTGCCTTCGGGAGATTTCAAATACTTCTTCGCCAATTTATATTGAGAATGAGATTTCAAACCCGGATAAGTCACACTGGCAACTTTGGGGTGTTTCTCCAAATACTCGGCAATGGCTTGCGCGGATTTTTGTTGTTGTTCAAAGCGGATGGCTTGCGTAGATAGACCGTAAACCATAATGTGCCATGCAGAGTAGGGATGCAAAATCGCACCGAAGTCTTTACGAGCCACGCGCAATTGACCTTCGAAAGATTTTGGCGAAATCACCGCGCCACCCATTTCAGTCCCGAAGCCTGAAATATTTTTAGTCAAACTTTGAATGATAAAGTCGACGCCCCATTCGCGCGGGCGAAGTCCCCACGGTGTCGCAAACGTATTATCCACAAC
>JAGIAF010000002.1:0-10682 GCA_017745015.1 Bdellovibrio sp.
GTCCTCGATGTGGCCTTGGCTAAAAATTCTAACGTCACAGTCTTTGTGAATTGGGGATGGAACTTTAAAAATGCAAACCTCAAGCCCGGCGCTGAAGGATTACTCTTCCCTCCAGAAAGCCCAAAAGCGGGACAACGTTGGTGCGGCAAAGACAAGTTCGAATTGCAGCAGATGATCGATTCAAGCTACCAAAAACACGCCGCTGGCAAAAAGGTAACTCTAGCTATGGTCGGCAAGGCTTGGCTATCGCTCCAAAAGGCAGGTCTCGTCGGAGAGGACGATCTTTACCTTCAAGACGACTGGAGCCACCCGTCACTTTTGGGCTCTTATGTTGAGGCCCTAGTTCTCACTCGAGATTCACTAAAGCTCGATATAGCAAAAGTGACTTATATTCCCGCAGGAATTGATCCGAAACTTGCGAACACAATCCGTACTTTCTTAGCCAAGAAATAGCTCAGATGAATATCGGCATTGTTGTATTCGAACAATTTACAGATTTGGATTTTTACTTACCCTGGGAAGTTCAAACTGGATTCTTCTAGACAGACTATTGCCGCGATTGATTCAGGAGCCCTCATTTTGGCAGCGCTTGGTCTGCTTAATAATAAAAGAGCAACAACTTACCCGACTGCTTTTGAAGCCCTTCGAAAATTCGACGTGAATGTGGTTGAAGAACCTTTCGTCAGCGACGGCAATATTGCAACTGGTGCTCGTTGCCTTAGCGGAGACAAGCTAGCCCTTTGGATCATCGAAAAGCTCGCCGGAAACGATATCTCAGCACAAGTTTATGACTCTGTTAAACCACTTCGATAGAGCCATTTAACCGCATTTCGACCTACGGCCCTTCCTATTTCGAATGCATTAGTACTCTACCCTTGCATAGACCATGCAAGGGTGTCCTGTTTTACACAAATTGACATGTAGCTACAAATAAGGTACATTGTATATGACAGGACTGACACGAAAACGGTGGTATTTTTTCATCTGGGATGAGCACAATGAAGAACACCTCGGACTCCATAAAATCCAACACTGGGAAGCCGAAGAGGTCTTTTTCAATAAGTACGTAGTCACTCCCAATAAGAAGCACCACGGGCCAGAGCGCTACATGATTGTTGGCAAAACAAATGCTGGCAGAAAACTAAGACTCATTTTTGAGGACTTAGGCCAAAATACTGCAAGAATATTTACCGGCTGGGACTTATGAAAAAGAAAACAAAGTCAAAAAAGAAGAACCTAGATAAGTACAACCCTGAAGAATGGGATCATACTAATGCTGTAACTGTTAAGCCTGAAAAGAAGGCTATCAATGGCATCTCTACGAGTATTCGTCTTCCCCATAGCATGGTACAAAAACTTCGCAAAATCGCACAGAAAAAAGGTGGCATCGGCTACCAAACACTATTGAAGATCTGGATCGCTGAACGCTTAGAACAAGAATCCGCTTAGCAACTAAGTCTTTAAAACAAAACCGGAGGCCACTGGCCTCCGGTTTTGCTCTTTTATAAACAGTAGTTCTATTGAACTTGAAGCGATCTCAAAAAGTAATGATGCTCTGAAAGAATTGTCAGATATTTCAAGATGGCATCCTGCGGATAATTCGCAGAATCGTTATACTTCGCTTGGAACTCCACAATCAGTTGGTAAGTTTGTTCATTATTCAAGCTTTGAACCTCACGAGTCAACGCTACTGCGGCTCTTGCGTAGGCACTTGCACTGACTCCCTGATACATCACCTTAAGCGCGTTTTCTGGCTTACTTTGGGTGAACTGCTGATAGAACTTGTATCCTTCAGCATCAGCTTGGCGGAAGCTCAGATTTCTTTCAACCACCTCTTTGCCGTATTGGCCTGGGATAAAGGCAGCTAGTTTTGTGATATACATCTCATAGATTTTTGAAGCACGACTGTCAGCTTTGTAGCCTTCGCGTCTCTTTTGGAAATCAATGGCCATATTCATCAATTCTTCACTCGCAACAAAACGGCACGTTTGATCTGATTGGAAAGAAGCTAAGAACACATTGAAAGTCTCAGCTGCAAGAGTGTTATACCCCTGATCGACTTCACTACCCACGCGACTTGCATTATTGCGCTCAACAAAGAAGTTCAATAACGTCAAAGTGTAACCGATTGATGAATATGCACTCTTATCACCTTTTAGTGTGCTAAGGAAATCACCGATATATTTATTAAGCTGCTTGTTCGCATACTTTTCTTGGTAGCTGCCAGCAACGGATGCCTCAGCACGGCCCGCCCATACTTGAACGAACTCCAACTTGTCCTTTAAAAGAGGATCAAGCTTTGAGTTACAAGTTCCCCAGTCATCATCGCCCTTCAAATTCAACTGCGGAGCCTCGACACTGGATACTGCTGAAATCTCAACATTTGCTACTCCGCCAATGGATTCAGCTTGAATCTCAATTGCAGCGATAGCTGCGGTATTAGCCAGAGCCTCTGACGCCATTTCTTTATCGGGAGTCACTGTGGCATTGGCCAAATTCTTAACTGCAATGCGCTCCTGATTTTCAGTAATCAAACTAACGCTGTAAATCTTTAAGCGATTCGCTTTAGCGCGCACTTTCAATAAATTCAAAGGCACAGCCTTCACTGCATCCAGACGATACAGCTTACCGCCAGTTTGACGAGTAATATCGCCAAGGCGACCAACGCCTTCATACTGCGCCTGCGGCCCAGCCAAAGTCGCCAAGTCATTGTTAATACCGCTATAGTTATTTGTCTGCGCAGAAGCCAAACCCGGAGTTTGCAGCAGCAAAACTGAAGCTACGAAACCTAGTACACGTTGATGTTCCATTGTGAATCCTTTCGCTTGTTAAAACTAATCTCAACTAGCGAAAGATTCTTTGCCGTGATTGCCAAAAATAGAATAAAGAACGAACGACCTGCCAACAAACAACCCCAACGTTGTCATTTATCAGCCCCGGCCCTGCGCTTCCCCGTGTGCGAGACACCCTAACTGTCATCGTCACCATCTGAAGATCTGAGGAAAAGGAAAACTGCACATTAAACATTCGATGAAAGAACTCATTCCTTGAAAGAGGAATGAGTTTGTATGCCCTTCGCAAACCCGGTATTAGTCATGCGAAGCCGATTCCTGACGTATGAGACAGAAGATGATGAATTTGAATTTGATCGCCACCAGGAAAGCTAGACAGGTGGCGTGAGCCCCTCAGGTCAGACAGCAGCTCAAACTATCGACTACTGAAACTTGTCGTGCAAGTAAACATACCAAAAGAACGATAACTTGGATTACCTTTTGCCGTAAAACCACCAGAGGAAAAAATCTTAGCTATAGGCCGGTCGGCGGGGGTTATTTATGGCTCACTAAGACATGTGATCGTGATTTGATAATCACCATTTTTCGAAATGAATTTATTAGTTACTTCTTTAGATTGCTGTAAATCAACGGAAGACTGCGCAATAGTTTTTGAATTCAATTTTGTGACAAGCTGAACCTCATCTGTTCTGCCGCTAGAAACTTTGTTTAAAGTAACAGAATAAGAAGGCACAAGATAGCTTTTAATCGCAACTCGGCCTGTTTCACCATTATGTGGCCCATCCATGTCTAACTGAGCAACTACAGACTCTGCTGAAACAGTTAAGTCATCAACAGACCCTCGTTCGACTGAGCAAAACAACCGCAGGTAACAGTTCCCTTTTTGTACTGCAGTACACTACAAAAAGGGAACCGTTACCGATTGGGAGCACCGATTGAGCCACGATGGCGTGCCTCACGAAGAGATACCCTTAGCAGAGGGGCTTAGCACACAGCTCTTCAGGCGTCCCCGAGGGCAAGCTTTTTACTCTGATTTCGACTCGCATAAACCAGTGTTTCACCGCGATCGTCTCACCCAGAGACTTTGTCTTAGAACGACTAACTACTAACCAGACAGTGTCTAACCGATGATTGACACCCCCTCCGGTAGTTTCCATCACGTTCCATTTGGCGGATGCCTCAGAGCAAGACTTCAGCAATATCCATGCGTTAGCCACTTGGCTCGACCCTTGAACTATAGGTCTGTATCAGGAGGACGCGGATATGAAAACGAAACATCTCAAATCAACACTCGCCGTAATGACCGCTACACTCACGTTGGCTCTTTTTAATAACTTTGATTTCTTCAATTGGAATAAGCCAGCGGCTCCTTCCATTGAAGGTGTGAACGAAGCCTCGCGCGTCGCTCATGCGAAAGAGCTTTTGGGCAGAAACTATAAAGGTTCTAGCGCACAAAAAATCGAAGGCCGTAAATCTTTGAACTACGTGATCTACAATAAAGTTCAAAGCAACTTGGCTCCACAATGGAAAAACCGTGCTCGCGCCATTTCTCGAACAATCATCACAGAAAGCGCGAAGTACAATTTGGATCCAGTATTTGTGTTGGCAGTTATTAAAACTGAAAGCCAATTCAATCCATTGACTATCGGTTCTGCTGGCGAAATCGGTTTGATGCAAATCAAACCCGACACTGCAGAGTGGATGGCTAAAAAGTATGGTTTGACTTGGAAGGGTCCTGAAACTTTGAAGAACCCTGAAGCCAACATCAAAATCGGTCTTGCTTACATGAACTTCTTGCGCAAACAGTTCCCAGGTAAATCTGTAAAATACGTGAGCGCTTACAATATGGGACCACGCAATGTTCGCCGCTTGATCGCTCAGAATGTCATGCCAGCAGAGTACAACTCTAAAGTGATGAAAAACTATAAAGACTTCTATTCAAACATCGCAGTGACAGCAAAATCAGTGACAGTCGCTGTGAACTAAACTCGACCTAACAATTGCAATACCTGTTAAAACTTTTTGTTCACGAACTGGCGCCTCAAAAGGCGCCAGTTTTATTACAAAACGTTACGTATAATGAGATAAACACTTTTTTGTAAATCTAGATCTTTAGAGCTCACCAACTCCTCCCGATCTGTGGGAACGAAATTTTTGAAATAGGAAACAGCTCCCATTTTGACGATCTCAAAACTAGAAAAATTTTGTTCACTACTATCCTTTGTTACCATGACCTCTTGTGAGGGAGTTGATCGTGATTTGGAATCGCCTGCACTACGAAATTCTGAATTTAAAAAATCCGGAAGAGATCCCATCCGACAAATGGAATGCGGCTTATTCTTTTTGGAAAGCGCAATGGAACCAATTCATTCAAGAACATCAGCTCGAAGAAACTCTGTTCAGTGATGACTTCACTCGCAGTGATTCTGCGGGGGTTCTTTATCTCGACAACAAAATAGCTTCGATCATCCTCTATAAAGAAAGAGATCTTACACGCGAAAGCAGCAAAGATGATTCTTACTTTAAAGTTTGGCCCAAGGAGCTTATCGAACAACTGACTCGTGATCGCGTTACCAAAGTGATGTCTGCCGGCTATTTGACTGTGCATCCCCTGCTTCGTGGGGAAAAGTTTCAGCCGTCATTAAAAAACATCATGGTGGAGCTCGTAGGCCGTCACCTGGGCGAGACTTCAGCCCATGCCATGATTTGCGTGACCAATAATTTAAAAGGCGTCAATGGCTCCACAGAGCGCTGTGGCTGGACGTTGGCCGCTTCAGGCCTGCAACACTTCAATCACCCGGTGAACCTTTACGTTTTGACTCGTGAAAACGCCAAAGTGTCCCCTGAGATTGAAAACCTTTATCCAAGTTCAAAACAAAAACGAAACCTTAAGACCGCTTAATTACTAGGAGTAACGTAAATGAAATTAGAACAAATGCAGCAAATGATCCAAGAAGAAGTCACAGTTTTAGGTAACATCCTCAAAGAGGCTCCATGGGAAGATAAAAACTTTTATGGTATGTGGCTGACACAGACTTACAATCTTGTGCGCCATACGACGAAGTTGTTGTGCTTGGCTTCGGCCCGCTTACCGGTGGAAAACCGCGACCAGCACTATGTGATGAATCACCATTTGCATGAAGAATTGAATCATGACTTGATGGCTCTTAAAGATATCCAAAGTTTGGGCTTTGACACTCACACATTCCCAGAGTTGCCAGAAGCAGAAGCGATTCATCAGTTGCAATATTATTGGATTGATCGCGAGCATCCACTGAGCTTGTGCGGTTATGCCTTCATGCTTGAAGGCGCGGCAAAATTCTGGGGTCCGGCGATTCTAGAAAAAATCGAACCGAAATACGGTAAAAATGCGACAGTGTTCTTAAGAGTTCACGCTGTAGTCGACCAAGATCACTATGAAGATTCTCAGAAGTTCCTAGCGACGTTGAACGACGAAGAGCGTGGATATATCGCGAAGAACATGAAGCAATCAGCATGGTTGTATAAAGGTATGGTTGAGCGCATTAAGCAAGAATGCGCAGCCCTGAAAAAACCAAACGCTAAAGCGGCGTAGACATTTCGCGTTTCGCAAAAAGATTAATCGGAGCCTTCAAGCTTTTGCATTCCAAAATTTTGAAAGCATGGATGGCTCCCACAACTTGGCCCGTGATATCGTAAAGCGGAGACAAGTACATGGGTTTGATCGTCGTCGAAAGGCGATCAAATCCTGAAATCTCAATCACTTCATGCACCGGAATAATTCCCTGCAAATCCGTATGTTGCAAAGTCCCGTCAGCGATGGAAGCCTGAAGCTCCATGTAGCGCTGAGTGATTTTCTCGTCACGGGTGTAAAGCTGCGGCCATGGAACTGAAACCACCTCATCCAAAGAATAGCTGCACACATCCATAAACGAAAGACTGCGGAAAGTTTGCAGGCCTGCGCGGTTGTAGGATTCAAGGCACGTATCATCGTCAAGTTTACCGAACATGTCTGATTCTGGCGTCAAACGGAAGACACTCAAAAATCTCCACAAAAGCTGCTTGTCAGAAACTTTCGCCGCACCTTGCGAATGCATTTCAAAGAACTGCACCCACTCTTGAAGAGCGCTCAATACGGGCATTTGAAAATGTTCAGGGAGCTTGCTGAAAGCAAAGCCGGCATAGTCGCCTTTGAGGGCGTGCCCCTCACCCAAAAGCATAAAGAATTTAACAAGGGCCTTCTTGTAAGCGTCGCTATAAACTGGATTTGAAACCGGCAAAGTATTCATGGAAGGAGATAGTACCGGGAGATAGGACTTTTGTCTAACGGCGGGGCAATAAAAAAAGGGAGCTTGAAAAAGCTCCCTTTTAAAAACTCTTAACTCTTTTAAACAAGACTATGTGTTCTTGTTCAAGAAATCGACGATAGCGTCTTTAGGGTGGTTACCAACTAGTTGGCCCACTTCGCTGCCGCCTTTGAAAAGCAACATCGCTGGAATACCGCGGATACCGTATTTACCCGGAGTCGCTGGATTCTCATCCACGTTTACTTTTACGATTTTTACTTTGCCACCCAACTCTTGAGCGACTTCTTCCAACTTCGGAGCCAAAGCACGGCAAGGTCCGCACCACTCAGCCCAAAAATCTACCAATACTGGTGTTGAAGAGTTCAATACTTCTGAATCAAAAGAACCGTCTGTTACTGCTGTTGTATATGTGCCCATTCGAGGCCTCCGTTGCTTTAAACAAAGCTATCATACTACTTAAATTTGAGAACGGAAACCTTAACGTCAAGGTTCCTTCGGATCAATTACTTTTTAAAAAGGGCTTTAGTAAATTCACGGCGCAACTCATCGAGTTTGTTGATGTTTTCTTTATCCCAATCAGCCTCTAGTGCCACTTGGCGGCGACGCGCCTCAACTCGGGTCACCGTGCTTTTCGGAGCGACTTTCACATCCGCCACCAATTCAGCGTACTTTTTCAAGCGCTCAGAAAGACCCTCATTGGCTTTTGCCAATTGTTCTTGAGCCTGTGAAAGAGCTTCCTCAACCTCAGTGACTTCGCCACCGACTTCAACTTTTTCGACTTCCGGAGCGCCCCCACCCAGGAGTTCTCTTTCCAAAGATTTAAGATCAACGTCAGGAAAGGCCTCGTCGATTTGCCCTCCCACGGACTCCTCACGGTCGGCTGCAACGATTTTTTCACCGAATTTAAAGCGCGGAGTTTCTCTTTGTTCTTCAGTATTTAGATCAAAACCTGCAGACTCCCCTTGAGCCTCTTGGGATTCAGGCTCAAGAGAGAACCCCACACCCGGAGCCTTCGCTTCTTCTCCTAAATTACCTTTTACGAGGATCGCCTCGTTTTCGGTATTGAACTTCATACCCGAACCCGCTGCGGCAGCGATCGGCTTTTGTGGACTCTCTACGTGCATGGCTTTATTGAGTCGTTCCAACAAAACGCTCTCATCGTGTCCCAAAAGTTTCGCCAAAACCTGAACAATACGGATCGGTGCCACAGGCGCTTCAAGAATCATGTCGACGCGGATTTTAATAAGATCTTGAGGTGCAGGCTTAAAGTTTGCCGGGAAAATAAGCACAGCTTTGCCAGCCCAACGCACCATCTCCTTAAGACGTTTTCCCACCCCCAAAGATGACACCTTGCCGCCACGACCCGAACCAATGACCACATCGGGATTAAACGCCAACATCTGCTCTGACACCGAGTATTCACTCGTCAGAGAGACCACGTCGAAGCCGACTTTTTTGAGCGTCGCTTCGACACCCATGAGGTCTGCGTAATCCTCATACACCAAAAGAATCTTATTCATGAAACTATTGTCAGATAATGCGGGCCTGGGGTCAATAAACCATGGACTGGACGATGGGCGCGATGACTTAAGAAAAGCGTTTTACTACAATAGCCAGAGATCGGAGCCCCATGTTCAGCATTTTTAATGGCAAGAAGGCCGCACAATACATTTTCTTCGAGATGCTCCCAAGCTTCATCCTTGGTTTGCTCGTATTCATCTCTATCATTTTGATGTTTCAAGTTTTGCGCTTAACAGAGTTCGTTCTGGTTCACGGCATCTCAATTAAAACCGTCGCAGAACTTGTGAGCTATATGTTGATTTCACTCTTGCCGGTGCTTTTCCCAATGTCCCTGCTCTTCTCGGTTCTTTTAACTTATGGTCGCTTAAGCCAAGATTCTGAAATCGTGGCGATGAAAGCTTCCGGCCTTGCGATGAGCACTTTGCTTTTACCTGCTTTGGTGATGGCTCTTTTGGTAGGAACAATCTCGGCACAAACATCCTTCGTGATCGCTCCTTGGGGCAATCGTCAGTTTGAGGTTTTATTCAGCCGTCTTGCGAATACAAAAGCCACTGCAGTCATTAAAGAAGGTACTTTCGCAGAAGGCTTCTTCGATATGGTGGTTTACGCCAACGAAGTTGATTCTAAGAATGGCAAATTAAGCAAAGTCTTTATCTACGACGAAAAAAACAGCGACATCCCCCTGACGGTGATTGCAAAGGAAGGCACTCTTTTGCCGGATCCAGATCGCCCAGGCCAAGAAGTTCTTTTGCGTCTTTACAATGGCGAGATTCACCGTCAAGCCAAGACTCATACTAAGATCAGCTTTGATAATTACGACGTGAGATTTGCAGAGCCCGACTATACGGAAGAAAAAGCAAAGTCGCCGCAATCTTTGACATTGGATGAGGTTCGCAATCGCCTATCACACCCAATTAAAGACGACGAACTTCGTCGCATTATGGAAACAGAGCTGCACAAGCGCTGGGCTATTTCCATTCTTTGCATCGTCTTTGCGTTGATTGGTGTGGGACTGGGAACAACGACGAATCGTCGCGCAGCGAAGGCTGGCGGTATGATCCTTTGTATCGGTGTCATTATCGTTTACTGGGTCCTTTATGTTGCCGGCGAAGGCGCTGCACGTAACGGTTCAGTTCCAGTACCTCTGGCGATCTGGGCACCGAACATTATCTTTGGTCTTTTAGGCTTAGAAACTTTAAGAAGAAATTGGAACTAATACTGACTGTAAGGTCGGGGCTGAAAATAAGAGCGATGCAGCAGCATCCTTACCACCACGGTCATCCTTGACCACATCGCCCCTCCCTTGAATCAGATGTTAAGAGCATTCGACCGCGACTTGCAAAAGAATTTTTTAGAAGATTTCATTTTTTTCTCTGCAATTTTACGGGCTTAAGCAACCCACTAGCCCTAGTGGGTCATTCCTCCGCCACCCACAATCTCTGGTGTGTCCAAATTTTCAGAACTTAACTCGGAGTGAAATAACATGGACAAATCTTGGGCATCTCGCACCAACTGCGCACCGTCCAACAGCAGATCCAAACTCCCCAAAAAATGCGGATCTTGAGGATGTCCTGGTACCACCCACACGGGCCGTGCGAGTTGTGCTGCTTGTTGCGCGGTGATCAAAGTTCCACTGCGACGACGAGCTTCCACCAACAAAGTCGCCGTCCCTAGCGCTGCGATCAAGCGATTGCGATGATGGAAGAGGTGCTTGTGCATTCGTTGTTGGAAGTCATACTCACTCAAAAAGCATCCACCTTGATCCATCACCGGTCGCATCCATTCACGCAAACTTTCCGGATAAATTTCACCAAGGCCTGACGGCAAGATCACCGCCGTTTGACAATGTTTACGAAGAGCCAGTGCGTGAGCCTTTTGATCAATCCCCCGCGCGCCACCGCTGACAACCAACGGCAGATGCTTTTCTAAAAAGATCATCAACTCTTGCTCCA
Organism: Bdellovibrio sp.; assembly: GCA_017745015.1. Taxonomy (GTDB): domain Bacteria; phylum Bdellovibrionota; class Bdellovibrionia; order Bdellovibrionales; family Bdellovibrionaceae; genus Bdellovibrio. The sequence goes on from JAGIAF010000002.1 coordinate 10,552, forward strand.
TCCAACGCAAAGATTCGGAACTTGGCTCCCGACTCCCCACAATGGAAATGGACCTTTGAATCATCCAACAGGGAGCTCCCATATAACTTAAAGTCAACGGCGGGTCCGCCATCCGATAACACTGCTGCGGA
>JAGIAF010000002.1:10692-38272 GCA_017745015.1 Bdellovibrio sp.
GGCTTCCAAGAGGGGCAAAGCTTCCAAGTGTATGCGGATAAAGCTCTTCTCCATAACAAACAAACTGCACGCCTTGAATTTTCAGTTTCAACGTATGTTCGCAGTGTTCTTTAAAGAGCTTGTGATTTTTTTCCAGGGCATCGCCAAGCCCCGGAAGATATTCGCGCAAGGTCACCCGTAACGAGTCCACGAAAAGCTCCTGAGCTCTTCCGAGACGGCTATAGATTTGATGGATTTGATCCCGATGCAGATTGTACATGGGATGAGACTTAATTAATTGGGATAAGGAATACAGTTCACTCATAAACGAAAAAGGCCTGCAAGTTCTGCAGGCCTCCTCGTTTCAAATTACAATTCAAGATCCAAGTCTTCTGATCCGGACTCCGGCGGCGTATCGACCGAAGGAGCACCTTCTAAATCCAATTCGTTATTAATTTCTTCTTTGGATTCAGGAGCATGGCTTTCTACAGCTTTGTTAATCGCGGTTTTAGCTGAAGTTAATCCGACGTAATCACCCGTCAAAATATCTTCCGAAGCGTTTGTCACATAAGCCGTTGCAAAGTTAGGAGAGACTTTCACAATCTTGACGATACCAATCTTGCGATCATTCATCACGGCATCCGTTTGACGATTGCGAAGAGCTTCATCAGCATACACTTGGAAGCTTTGCCCCTCTTGGAAGCCTTGGTTCGATCCACCATTCAAGAACACCAACGAGTTGGCGCTGAATAAAGAACGATTTTTACCGAACTGACCGCCCATGATTTTACCGCCCGCAGACGATGAAAGCGCACTTGATGCGGGATCAATCATTGGGATGTGCCCCGGAAGCAAAACCGCTCCCACTTCAAGAGGCTGAATTGCTTTTCTCACGATGGCGCGATAGATGTTCTTTTGCTCGTTTACTTTTTCAACGACTTCGATCTCGCCTTGGATTTCAACCATTTTGCCTTTGCGATCTTTCGAGCGCGGATCCGTCACATCCCCCATGTTCTTATGAGCGACATAGTACTTCTCAGCGTTCGAAGGCAATTGCACATACACGTGCTGGAAATCACCAGCCGTTTTCGTGTCCATCTCTGTACCCGTGATAGAACCAACACCCACCACAACAGAATCAGCCAAATAGTAACCCAGCGACTCTAAATGTTTCGGAAATTGTGAGTTCTGCAACTGCACATCGACAACACCGTCATCATCTGCAAAGAACCCGACACGCCCACTCGGTAAACTCGAGGGAAGTGATTTAAGAACTGGAGTGATTTTACGATGAGTTTTTGGAACAGGCGCGTTGTTTGCTCCCGCTTCGCCCCCACCATTCGCAACCACTTCATCCTTCGCAGTGTCATTCGCCCCCAATGAAACAGTCGGTGCATCTGCCATAGTTCCTGGGAAGAATTGAATGTTCATTGCTGGATTGATTTCGTGGGGATTCAAAATGGAGTCATTATTCAATGACCAAATCTTTGGCCAAAAATTAGGATCACCAAAGAATGTATTGGAAATATCCCAAAGAGTATTTCCTTTTTGAACTTTATAAGTTTCAGACTTACGTGCACCCACCGCTTTTTCCCAAGACTCTTCTGAAGTCGGCTCTTGGTTGAAGCGTTTGTAAATGGCATGGAACTCATTTTCTTTTTCATAGTCAGGATCACTGCCACCAACTGACGGGGCAAATGATTGAGCCTGCTGAATCTTCTTTTTAGGCTTCGCCTTAGGCACTGGCTCTGGAGCTGGCGCCGCCGGCGTTTCCTCTGGAGCAGCTGGTTCTTCCGGAGGAGATACGGGAGCGGATTCCGCATGAGGAGCCTGGCCGGCTTCAGGAATTTCTTTAAACTCTGGAACTGTTGGTTCCTGAGTCGTTTCTTTTTTCGGCTCGAGAACATCCAATGGATCTGCATCCCAAGTTGTATCTGGAGGTGCCGCTTCCTGTCCGTGCGCTTGCTGCAATTGCACCACGAGCGCGCAGAAAATGATCGTCAATGTTACGGAGAACTTCTTGTTCATCACACTTGCATCCTTGCCGTGGTGTTAAACTAGTTGAACATTTTCAATTCAGAATTTGCTCTGAACGATTCAGGACTGCCTGGATATTTAGACCGTACTTCAAGCAATGAACGCTTCGCGAAAGTTGGAAGGTTCATTCTTTTGTAGGTCATAGCTTTGGCGAATTTCGCAGAAGCTGCTTTATCACTTTTAGGATATTCACGTTCAACACGGCCGAAATAGCGAATCGCTTCAGCGAAGTTATTGTGATCAACAGCCATGCGGCCCGCGAGGAAAAGTGCATTGTCTGCGTAAGTGCTTGTTGGAAAGCGCGACAACAAACTTTGCATGCGGCTTTTCAGAGCGATCTCGTCATCGCGTTGATAAGCGCCTACCATTTCAGCATACAGGGCCGTATCACTTTCTTTCGTGATGTCTTGTCCTGTGAGTTCTACGAGTAAAGCTTGCTGTGTTGGTGTCGGGCCGTTGGCCTTTCTACCTGTGTCATTGGTCTTCGCGAATACGGCCAAAGGTAAGCTTAAAAGGAGTGTTGCTGCTAATGGTCTAAGTTGCTTCATCGATGGACACCTCTCAATATTCTCTAAGTATGACACGCAATAAGAAGTGCAAACAAGCAGGAGTTATCCACACAAAATGTTGAGTTATTGTAATGCTAGACCTTAGACCTATTGTTTTTCAAGGGTTTCAGCGATTTGCATGAAATTTAAGCATGCCATAAGTTATTGAATTAACTTATAAATAATTATTATTCGCCCCGAAAATGAGCGCTTAAATGTCAGATCTTACAATCCGATTTTCTCGGACGCAGAGTTTCTAAGACAGATTATTTTAGAATCTACTCCAGACACGAAAATTGCTAAGTCATTGTAACCATGATCATTCTACTTCTCATTGCTTTTGGCTTAAGCACTTCGCAGTCTCCTCGTCTGCTCAAAAACGTATCAGCACTTTCAGAAAGTTATCAACAAAAGTGTCTCCGCTTTCTCCCTGCAGAGACTGAAAATCATGCTTCGTTGGCCTCACTTGTTTGTGGCGAAAATCTCACAGATAAGGAGTTAAAACTCAGTCTGACCAAAACTTCGTTGATTCATATTTTTGTGATCTCTGGGGCTCACCTAATTTTACTTGATGAGCTTTTAAGCATTCTGAAAATTCCATTCTTTGTAAGATTCATCTTTCTTTTCATTTATTCTGTCATCGTGGGCTGGCAACCACCCGCAGTTCGCGCCCTGGTGGCCCTGGGAACGCGTGCCGCCCTTAGGAAACTGCACTGGCACTTCCCACCGGATTTGATGGTGCTGATCGCAGGAGCCGCGACCCTATTGATTTTCCCACCATGGTGGCAGTCGCTATCTTTGCTAATGAGTTGGTGTGCGGCTTTAGCACTTTGCTGGAGTTCGACCTTGCGAATCAAAAGCAAGTTCACCGCGGTTTTAGTCAGTCAGTGCGCGATTTTTCTATTTATGTGTGCCCCTCTTTGGGGGTTGGGAGCTTTGCACCCTTTAAGTCTTCTCTATAATATTTTATTGGGACCGGTGGTTTCGTTTGTCCTGATGCCGCTGGCATTTGCGGTCGCATTTATTCACCCACTTGTGCCCGCTTTTGATTTCATGGTGAATTTCTTTGCGACGATTTTAAAACTAATTTCTGAACCGATAACTCTGGTTCGCGGCAATGCTCCCTCCGTGGGGCTTTTGTGGTTCTGGGTTTTATTATGGCAGCTCTTTTTTCATTTCTTGCGCCTACATCTTTATCAAGGAAGAGATTCGCGATGATTCAATTAGCGGTCTTTCTCTTGGTCTCGCTCAGCGCCACCCCCCTGGGAAATCGCGCCTTCCATAAATATGTTGTGGTATGGAATATCGGGCAAGGACAATGGGTCACGGCGACGGAGGAAAACCACTGCCAACACTTTGATCTTGGTGGCGAGAAGTTTCCCTGGAAAAATCTGAAGCGTCTTTGTTCTGACAAAGAAAATCGATTTTCTTTAAGCCACTGGGATTGGGATCATATCGGTGCCTTAGCTAAATGGCCTTCCTCATGGAAAGCCTGTATCAACCTTCGCCCTTTGGGAAAATCCTCTCCGCGCAAAATGAAAATACTGGCGCAATTTCAAGATTGCTCTTCAGAAAAGAATTTTAAAGAATGGTCTCCGCAAAATGCCAAAGAAACAAACTCACGAAGTCATGTTGTTCGCTATGAAGACTACCTTTTGCCCGGAGACTCTCCAGTGGCAGAAGAGAGATTTTGGCAAAACATCTATTGGATCACGAGTGCGCGAGTTTTAGTTTTAGGTCATCACGGCAGTCGCACTAGCACCTCTACCGAGCTCTTAACACGATTGCCAAAACTAAAGATGGCTATCGCCTCGGCGCGGTGGGCCCGCTATAAACATCCCCATGCCGAAGTCATGTGGCGTCTCAAGAAAGCTCACGTCCCCCTCTTGCGCACGGAAGATTGGGGCAATATTTGGTTTGGGTTCTAACCTGCCAAGAATCAGTCATTGCTTTCTAGGGAGCTTGCATGAATTCACGTAAGCTTGGTTGATGAAACGAATTTTGTTTATTCTATTTCTCTTCGCATCTGTAGCCCGAGCTGAATCTATTTTCATAGATCCGGAAGATCATTTCCTAGATGCTAGCAGTTGGTTGCTCAAGCACCGTGGTTTCCTTCCCGTGCCGATTATTATCACCGAACCTGCCGTGGGTTACGGTGGCGGTGTTGCGTTGTTATTTATGAGTGAGAACAAGGACGCCACCTCTGAGAGCAGGCGTTTTATTGCGCCGACGGTCACTGGCGTCATGGCTGCAGCCACAGAAAATGGAACTAAAGCGGGCGGAGCTTTTTTCATGCACAACTGGGATCATGATCGTTGGCGCTATTTAGGTTTCGTGGCGGCAGCTTCGGTGAACTTGGATTTTTATGGCTTAGGGGGATTCACACCTTCTAAAGACATTCACTTTGAATATAATTTGAAGGGCTGGGGCGTCTTCAATGATTTGCGCGCCCGTATCGAAGACAGCAACTTTTTCCTCGGTGGACGCTATATTTATACGGATCTTACCGTTGACTTTGATGACGATATCTTACCGCCAAATCTTCGTCCCCAAGATATTGAGAATCGCAACGGCGGACTTTCTCTTCTGGCAGCCTATGACAATCGCAACAACACCCTGTCCCCGCAATCGGGAACCTATTTAGAATACCGCTATTACATTTTCAACGAAGCTCTGGGTGGCGATTTAAACTATCACGTTCAAGCGCTGGATCTTCAAGGGTTCTGGCGTGTGAATCAGATTTGGGGATTTGCGGGCCGACTTTACAATCGATGGGTGGATGACAATGCACCCTTTTATGCAAAACCCTATATCACTTTGCGAGGCGTTCCCAAACTGCGCTATCAAGGCGATATTGCTTCGTCAGCCGAGGTGGAAGTTCGCTACGATCCTCATCCTCGTTGGGAGTTGTCGGTGTTTGGTGGCGCTGGACGAGCCGCAGACTCGGCCAGCGACTTGAAAGACGCTGAAACGGCATCTGCTTATGGTGCAGGTTTTCGTTATCTCATCGCCCGTCTGTTAGGATTTCAGATGGGAGTTGATATTGCGAAAGGGCCCGAAGATTGGGTCTTTTACATCCAAGCTGGGGGCGCATGGATGTTTTAAAGTTTGTACGGCTTATAGACCATGTGCAGATCTTTTGCGACCGGCTCATAACAAACGCTTCCGCCATATACATTTAAACCTTGAAGAAGTGCCGGAGATTTCGCCACCGCATCTTCGACGCCCATATTCGCCAACATCAAACCGTATTTCATGGTTACATTGGTCAGCGCATAGGTTGAGGTTCTTGGCGCCACACCTGGCATATTAGGCACACAATAGTGAATTACTCCATCCACCTCATAGGTTGGATTGGCGTGAGACGTTGGACGGCATGTTTCGATGCAACCGCCTTGATCCACAGCTACATCGACAACGACGGATCCGTTGGACATAGAGGCGATCATTTCTTTTGAAACTAACGTGGGCGCTTTGTGCCCCGTAATCAGAACCCCGCCGATCACTAAATCAGAATCTTTGACTGAGTCTTCAATATTTTTAGGATTCGAGAACAACGTCGTACAACGACCTTGAAAAATATCATCGAGATATTCTAAACGAGCGATATTCACATCCAAAATTGTTACAGAGGCTCCTAAGCCCACGGCCATTTTTGCAGCATTGGCACCGACGACACCACCACCGATGATTGTGACTTTTCCAGGTTTCACTCCTGTCACACCACCCAAGAGAATGCCTTTACCGCCGTGATCTTTCTGCAAATAGAACGCACCGATTTGTGTCGCCATACGACCTGCCACTTCTGACATCGGCGTCAGCAAAGGCAAAGAACCATTTTCCAACTGAATCGTTTCGTAAGCGACGGCTTTCACTTTTCGCTCACAAAGAACTTTTGTCAACTTCGGTTCGGCGGCTAAGTGAAGGTAGGTGTAAATGATCTGATTCTCTTTCATCAAATCATACTCGTCAGGAAGAGGTTCTTTCACCTTTTGGATCATCTCGGATTTCGCGTAGACATCTTTTTTACTGTCGACGATTTTCGCACCAGCTTTTTCATAATGTTCGTTTGAAATTCCGGAGCCAAGGCCGGCGTCCTTTTCGATGAGTACTGTATGTCCTTCAGCAATATACTGGCGTACACCTGCCTCTGTCATACCCACACGATTTTCAGAAATCTTAATCTCTTTAGGAACGCCGATAATCATATTCACTCCACAAGGTGCCTGAAAGTTTACTTAAAAAAATGATGCCAGAGGCGGCCTAAAATGCAAGAAGCCCCAGGACGGGGCTTCTTTGAGGACTTGCGTTCAAACTGTAACGCAACATGGATGTAAAAAATAACCAGGCACCATTTTGTTACCAGAAGTATGTTAGGCGTGCGCCGAACTCTCTTGGAGTGTTGGTTTGGTAGTATTTGACATTGTAAACATCGGAGCTGACATCGTTGATCACATAGTGTTGATCGAAGACATTGCGAACATAGACTTCCGTCGTAAGATTGTATTTAGCTAGCAAATACACAACTCCCGTGTCAATGAGCCATTGCTCTGGTGACGTTCTGGAGTTCTCTGCATTGGTATAACTTGAGCTTAGATATCTCAAAGCTGTATCCCAGGACCAAGCGTCTGATGGGCGGAATGTGTATGTCACAGTGCCGGTCCAATTGCTCGCGAACGGGAATTGGTTGCCAGAGTAATCAACGCCTTTGCTTTCGAAATCCAAGAATTTCGTATTCGTGTAACCCACACCGCCGGCGATCAAGTTTTTCGGAGTGATTTCGTATTTACCTTCGAACTCACCACCGTAAAGCTCAGAGCTTGCGGCATTCATCACTTGCGTGTCGTACATTGTGTTCGACAAAGCCACTAGGACTTGTTGATCGTGCCACATTGTATAGAACACATTGGCGCTAATCTTCACTTTGTCTTGAGCGAACTTATAGGAGCCCTCGAAGTTGTCTGTTTTCTCGGGATCGTATTGATTCGCAACGTGTCTATTACGATTGATACTCACACCACCCGTTCTGTAACCTTGGGTGTAAGAGATGCCGTAAGAATGATTGTCTAGAGTATAAATGTAGCCCAGTTTTGGCAGAAGCACGCCGTTGTTTTCATCACCGTTAAATGTACCGCTATAACCTGGAAGTGTCGTTTCAATCACTGTTTCATAGTCATTTGCCGTGTACTCGTAGCGAAGTCCCATGTTCAGCGCGTGCTTTTCGTCGAATTTATAAAGCAAGGAATCGAAGACGGCGTAGGTCTGTTGCAACTTCTCGTTTTTCTGCATGACGGGAATGATCGGTCCCCCCGTGATGACTTTAAAATCCCACTTATCGCGAAGTTGCATATCATGAATGTGCAAACCCAAAACGTTTTTAATCTTGTCGCTTTGGTATTTTAGCAAGTTCTCAACACTCGCATATTGGTCCGAGTGAGTCTCATAACGAGTCCCAGCAACATTAGTTGCCGTACCGTCAGCATCCGAAGTTCCATCTTGCTGACTTTGCGAGAAGGCCGCGATCACTTCATTGCTATAGCTCTCGTTGATTTTCGTCACATAGCGCAGGCTGGTTTGTTGGTTGTTCGTCAAATAACGAGCATCCACATCTTCGTTCACTTCATAGTCAAATGCGTTCGTACCTTGAGTGTAGTTACCGCCATTGTCTGTCTGCATAATTTTAACGTTCCAACGAATCTCGTCGGTCTCGCTCAATTTGTAGATGAAATCACCCGTGATATAGTTTTTGTCTTTATGGCCCCAACGATCGTTGTCCGTCGCAAGATTCTTGATGAAGCCATCATTGCGCTCAACATTCACTGCGACGCGAGTCAAAACTTTGCCATCAAGGAAGACGTTGTTAGTTACAAGGCCGACTTCTTTTTGACCGTAGTTTCCAAGACCGATTTTAGCGGCACCTTCATTTTGTCCCGTCGCTTTACGATGGAAGAGCAAGATGTTACCCGCAAGCGAGTTCACACCTTGAGTTGTGGACTGAGCGCCACGATAGATTTCAACGTGATCCAAATCCCAGAAATCAAATGCACCTGCGGAGATCGCCAAGTCTGTCTGGAAAACGTCATCGACTAAGATCGATGCTAAGTTATCTTGTTGGTAGCCGGTTACACCCAAATTGTTGATACCACGAATACTGAAGTTGTTATCGTTGGTATTGACTTGAACGTTGGGAAGCGCATTGAGGTCCTTGATAGAATCTGTCTTAACGGCTTTGTCAAAACCTTCGGACTCAAGGACCGTGATGCTCTCTGTACTCTCGAGGTAAGTTTTCTCTTCCTTATTTCCTCGGATTTGCACCTGCTGAAGTTGATACGTCTCTGTTGTTTGAGCTTGCGCAAAGCAAGCTTGCATACCCAATAAAATGGCGATGAAAACTCTCATTGAACCTAAAACCCTCTATAGTTAACAAAATTTGGAACCATGTTTGTTGTCGGATACAACTCTTTCCCCAACATGTCGTTGATGACCGTAGCTGATCGCCATGCCATCAAACTTGTTTGAGGTTCTGAGATCCCATGACCATGACGGCTGAAGTTCATGGCATAGATCTTATTCTGCGCAGGACCTTTCCATTTCACAGAGAAGTTCTTCTGCAAAATAAAACGATCCGCAGAATCGAACTCGATCATGTTTTGAATCGGTTCGATGATGTGAGGAATACGGGTACGGAAACCCGTGCTCAAAATCACGATGTCCGCCATGTGCGTTTCTTCTTTTTTTGTAAATGTACTGCTCACCGTCAGGCGATAGCTGTTGTTCACTTCTTCAATGCGTTCCATGCAACGTGACGGCAGAATTTCGATAGTCGCATCGTTACGGTACACGTGGCGCAATTGATAGATATCATTGTAAAGCGCTTCCAAGTACTCAGGCGTATTACCGTCACTCGCCATTTTTTGGTGGCGCACAATCGGATCTTTGATGTCTTGATCAAGACCAAAGAACTCATCTACGTAGTTAGGTGTGAAGTATTCGTTTACGAACGGAGAGTTATCCAAAGGCTCAAGGTTCGCACGACTTGAAATCAAGCGTGTGCTGTTGGGTTGCCCCCATTTACCTTTGAAGCAGTTACGGAAGATTTCAATCCCCGTCTGACCGCCACCGATCACAACGACGTTCTTACCGTTCACGTCCAAATCTTTTAACTGCGGAGATTTCGCATGAAACACCTTAGGACCAATAAAGTTCTTCGCAAAATCAGGAACGTTCGGAGTTAAACCCGTCCCGATACAAATATTGTCTGCGGTTGAAAATTTATTGCCAGAACGAACGTGGAATTTGCCATCCTTGAAATTCACTTCGTCAATGGGGGCGCCAAAATTCAAACGGTGGGCAAGCTTCTTAGAAACCCACTGGCAGTACATTTCAAATTCACGACGAGTGACAACTTTACGGTTGGTGTTCATGAAAGAATAAAACAAGCCTTCCTGAACCAGGTAGTTCATAAAGCTGTACGGGCTTGTGGGGTCTGCACCCATAACCAAGTCTTTTAAGAAAGATGTTTGCATCTCAGAATCCGAGAACATGATCTCTGAGTGCCAATCAAAATGAGGCTTGCCATCAAAGAAAGCCGCGTTAACACCTGGCGATTTGTCAGACAAAGCCGCCAAGCTCAAATTGAATACGCCGATACCGATACCTATAAGATTATAATTTTGTTCCATCTTACAGTGTGCCTTTCAGTCCCAAAACAATGGGATTAAGAAGTTCGTCACCGACCATGGGGACCGGGCGCTCAGCAGAGTCGGCATAGCCGATCTTGAAACGCACCTTATTGACAAGGACCCGAGGCATTTTTTCCGCCAGAAGATTCAGGCTGTCATCCATATTCACTCCAAAACCGCTAGTTGAAAGATAATCGCGAAGAGACTCCCCTAGAATCTGGTAAAACTCATATTCAGAGAAGCCATCGCACTCCTTCAACACCTCGGAAATGAAGCGCAAAACAGTGACGAAATGTCCGGTATAAAGATCATGTATTAAGTAATTCGGCGGCAGCTGCAATAGGTGCTTCGCCAGGTTCGCCGATTGCTCCACCAAAGGAGACTTTTTAGAAAGGCGCAGATCTCCTTGGAAGTCTTTGAGGATCACCCCCGCCGGTTGAGAGTCCTTCAACTTCAATACAATGTTTTGGCCATGGGAGACCAAGCCAATGCCGTATTTTAACTGCAAATGGTAAAGCGGTACGACGACGACGTCGAAATACTGACGAAGCCATTGGCGCATTGTTAATCCCGAAGCTTTTACGTAAGCCCCCAAAAGAGATTGGTTTTGGCCATCGCGGTGAAAGAACGAACCCGTCAACAGAGCCACTTCACCTTGTTGCGCAGCTTTAGATTCTGCACACTCTCTCCAGATCGCGCCCAAGTATTCATGATAGCGATATGGGGCCTGCGCTACCTGTTTGTAAACTGGATGTTGGAAGCTGACACCCGCTTTTTCATTCAGGATTTGAACGTTTGTGAGGTATTCATCATCGGCGCAGATTTGCGACATTTCAGTAGATAGTTCATGTCCCACAGGAATGTACTTCGCGGCGATTCCTCGGATGCTTGAAGTATTTAATATTGTCAGAGGAAGTTTGATATCCCAAAGACCTGGACGAGAAATATTAGACAACGTTCGGATCGAAATTTGCGGCTGATAAGTATCGCCGAAAACTCCCAAGGAAATCATGCGACCCATGGCAAGGTCCGCTGCAAACTGAGTCTGAATAAAGCGATCCCATTGCCATGGATGAACCGGAACAAAGACAAAATCATTTTTTGAAATGCCTTTGTCATTAAGTGTTGCATTGAAGCGAGTAAGCTCTGCTTGATCCATGCTCTGAGAAAGAATTTGATCGGTAGTTACGTCAGCCATTGCCGCATAGATCGCGATATCGCGACGGATTGCCACCCAGTGAAGACGTAATTTTGGAAGACTTTCAGGAGCGTACTCTTGCAAGTCCTTTTCACTCCAAGTGATGCGGCCTTTATTCAATAAAAGCTTCGGATGGCCATTGAGCACACCTTGAGTTTTTAGTCCCGACCAAGAAAGCATCTCACTCACAGGTCTTTCTGTGTGCAGTTGCTCCATTCTTAGATCGGAATAAAGGGTATTATGCATTTCCTCAAGAAAGTTCCCGAGGATGATATCGTCCATGGCTGTTTCTGCTTGGCTGTCGATAAAAAATTGCCCCGCGCTATCAACTTTTTGAGTAACGCCCTTTTCAACACGAACAATTGAATTAGCGACGACCTTCACGTCTGTCCAAATGCCCTGCCATCCACGATAATGGTACTCCACGCCGCTCTTTAAGCGGACGATGAAGTTTACGCCATCTTGTGTTTCCGGCTTCAACAATTGCTCATAGCTAAGCTCTTGCAAGCTCTTTGCTACCAGCTTTTGATTCACCTTCAGCCAAGCACTCTTAGAAATCATAGGAAGTTACCCATAAAGAAAGCCTCGCGACGGCATTCTAACAAAGCCGCTCGCTTATGAGGGAAATCGAATTCTTTAAGCTTCTTCCACGCTGTGAAAGTCTCGATGTAGCGAATGATGCGTTTATTGTCAGAGCGCGGCTCCGCCATGATTTTACGCGTGCGCGGCTCTTCCAAGAAAAGGTAATGAGTCGCGGATTTCAAAATCGCATCCGTGTTCGGGAAACCTAAGAAATCGGTGTTACCGATCAACAAATGGAAACCACGGTCGAAGGCTTCAGAATCATAGTAAGGCCCCAAACGATCTTCTTTAGTCCAATACATTTCAAAATATCCCACTGGGATACCATCGAACTCAACGAATGTTGGAATGTAGTGCGGATCCTTAAGACCTTTTTCGATGTATTCTTTAATTTCAGATTCAGGCTTATTCAATTCCCAGAATTCATAAACGTAGGGCTGATTTTGCCAGAAGTGGAATGTCTTCAAATCCTTTTCCACATTCATCACGCGGAATGATACTGTCTTTTGAATACTTGGAACGTAACGACTGTAAAGCAGTTCACCTGGATTTTGTGTAGGACGAACTGGGTGAGACACCTCACCTGTTTTCGTCCATTGTTCTGGCTTCAAATTCGTTACGCCGTATTGGCACCACAAACTTGGATTTTGAAAGAAGTCAGCACGAGCTACTGCATTTTGGTTCAAAGAGATTGTTTGCAACTCGGTATTGTGACCAAATAGGTATTCCATGGCAACAAGGGTCGCTGGCTCATTTGCATTGATTGCTGATTTTGTAGAAAGAGATGCAGTTCCGCCATTGCTTTCGACCTGGAACTGAAGATTTTGGCCTGCACCTTCAACTGTCAAAACAGCATCTTGCAGAGCTACATTGAAGTTGTTTTTAGAATGAACGTGGAAGTACTTCATTTTACGCCATCACTTTCTGTGCAATAGGATTTTGAATCAGATTATAAATTGCGAGAGGGTTCGCGCTGGTGTTCTCGTTGATGTTTTGTAAGCTGCAGGTGAAATTCCCTTTGTGCCAGATCTCTGGCGAATCCAAAAGGTAGTTCAAGCACGACAGGTCTTGCGGTCCGCTTTCACGGATGCTCGACAAGAAGTTACGCAAGTCTGCAACCAACGCTTTTTCTGACACCCAACCGTCAGCAGCAATCGCTGCGATCACATTGAATGTTGAATTGATCATCAAGTAGTACACAAAAAGGATATTGCCCTTCTCGTCCAAGATATTGCCATTGTCCATTCTAAGACTGGAAACATCTTTGCCATACAAAGAGAAACCAAAGTGGCTGTAGCCCGTACCTTGGCAATCGCGGAAGTATGCTTTTTCCGGATAGTTCGCTTTCAGACTTAAGATTAAGTTCTGTTGGTGGGCCCCCAACAAGATACCGTAATTTGCTTGAGCCATTACCAGCGGCTTCACTGCGACCTCAAGATAACGAGCAAACCACAAAGCTGCGACATCCTGAACACTGCGACGAGTTTTCTCCGCTTCTTTACGGATTGAGATTTGGATGAGGTTTTCACCACCCAATGGATTGTCTTGCGCCAATGTTGAAAGCACCACGGCCTCTTCGGTATTACTTTCAGTGAATGGATTCTCGCGGCAAACCACGATGGATTCCGTCAAGATTTCGCCTTGAGAATCTTTTAAAGCAATAAACGCTGGTTCAAACACCACATTGAATTGCGGATGCTTACGAGTGAACTCTTGACCTTTGGTTGTCATAAACACGTCATAGACTTGCAGACCACGCACCACTTCCACCGGAGTGAGATGACGGATCGAGTTCGTTAAACGCAAAGTTAAAGAGAACTTCATCATGTAAGGAGCATGAGCTCCGTAAATAGAACGAAGTGATGAAGTCGGATACCATGGTTTCTCGGAAGCACCCACATCAACCAACTTGCCGTTCTTAAGATAGTCTTGAACTGTTGGATTCTTTAAAAGATGCTGGCGCTGCCACGGATGCACCGGGAACGGGATAAAACCGTCTTGTAACAAAGCTGTCGCCGCCTCTGGGCCATTAAACTCATTCAAGAAAGTGTCTTTCGTCCATTCAGGGCGCTTAAACTGCTCGGCCTTCTGATTTTCTAAAACTTCAGGCTTTGCCATGAACCAGTGCAAAGCAAATGAACCTGCCATTTCAGGGGAGTACATCCGATAGTCCGCTTCATCAAATCCTTCGCGCATCTTTGGATACGGATGGAAGTTATGACCAATCATCAACCCTTGTTCAGCTTCACGGAAACTGATCGGAGTTGAATAGATCTTTTCCAGATCTTGCTTACGCGCATCCAATGCCAGTTCGATATTCTCGACACTGTTTTTAAGGCGATCCATAAATACGACTTCATTGCCCACGCTGTTCGGGAAAACTTCAGTTAAGTATTTAACCAGTCTTTCAGCCACCACCATAAAGTCGGCTTCAGTGAAAGACTGGCCGCTTCTGATAAAGAACAGTTCGTGGTATTGATGGCGCCCCATCAAGGACTTGCGCTTTAACGGCAAATAGATTGTTTCACTATCTGACACCGCCAACGCGATAGATTCAGCAGCTTCCGTCTTAGCAAAGACCTCTGTCGGAGATTTAATGATGTTAAAACCATTCCACTCTCTGAAAAGAGAATTAAAAAAGCAAGAAGCGGAATGCCTTAATGAAAGTGTGCGAAGATCTGCCATTGTTAGGCCTCCACCACGACGTCACGGCGTCGATACAAAATCGCGATACAAGAAATCATAAATACAACAAGTGCTACCAGCAGGAATTCCAAAGAGACGATTTTGATTTTCAAGCTGATCGCCGCCAAGGCGCCGCCGATGGTGTAACCAATCGTGTTCGCAGCGCTGACGATCCCCGCTTTGCGACCTAAGCCCAAAGATTCAGGATCTACCGAAGTCATCAAAGTCAAATAACAAGGAGGAATCAGCGCAATACCAATCGACAAGAAGAAGATGGCGCTCCAAAGCTGATTTTGAGTTTGCATCATTCCCAACAGAGTCGAACCGACCAACAACGTTGCCGCCCCAATAACCATGGCCCCTTGCCAAGGATTCCTAAAGAACATCTTACCTAAGAATTGAGTTCCCACGGCAATGGCACTGCTTACCAAAAGAAGCTTCGCCATCAACACCCCAGAATCTTGGCTGGTCAGAGAAAAGCTGTGTTTAAGAATGACAGCCAAAGAAGAATTCAAAATCCCAATGTAACTTGTGAAGAGAATCGCCAAGATAAAGACCCAACGCATGCGCTTCAAAGCCATGCCCCACGGAATGCTTTGCGAGCTGCCCACTTTACGCTCTGGAGCTTTCAGACGAAGTGCCCAGAAATTTAATCCAAGTAGAGCCATCAACCAAAGCAAGAACCCCACCAAGACACGGTCCATGTTCTGTCCGCCACTCACCAAAACATAGATCGGTCCCAAAGAACGACCGATGTTCAAGCTCATAGAATTTGAGATCATCGCTTTCATGGCCGAACGATTTTCTGACATATCCACTTGCAGGGCTTGCGCCACCGGAACGATCGCTGACGCCATCACCCCATACATCAAACGGCTGATGATCAAGATCACCAAAACGGCCGTCGCACCGATTTGCTGTCCCCATTGAGTGAGAGACCACAGCATCAAGGTCGATACGGATAAACCCAACAGACCCCAGATCAATACGGGTTGACGGCCCACCTTATCACTCTTGGCTGCCCAGTAAGGGCTTGACCACAAGAACAAAAACGAGCCCACACTAAAGATCATCACCACTGACGACAAACTCACGTGCATCTCTTCCGCCAAATATGGCAAAAGAGTGAAAAGCAGAATCTGCAAAGCACTGAAAGTAATGGTATTCAGATTAGCGATGAGCTCTAGATTCACAGACGACCTCCGCGAGCCATCCAAAGACCCCGCAAGCCCACCGCCAAAGGAAGGATCAAAATCCAACCCGCTACTTGCGCTAAAACACCACCCAAAATAAAGGCACCGACCATGATTGCCGTCGTAACCGCCAAAAGAATCATTGGAACCGCATAGGGAGATTGCAACAACGAGCCTTTACCCAACTTCACAGTTTCTGTTGAAGAGCCCGCCGCGATTTTCTTTTTCTTACGAGCCCAGATAGCCAGACCCAAAATTGGCAGAAGCAATGACAACAGCGAGAACCCAAGCCATGTGATCTTCAAAATCATGCCGCCATAGTTACCGAAATGTAGCGGTTCTGATGCCAATGAGATTTTCAAGTACCATGGCAGTTGACGAACCTCACCTTGCATACCGGTGGCCGCATCCACAACCACCAATTGCGTGAAACGTTCTGTTTGCGGTGTCCTACCAACCATCACCACAAGGAAGTGATTCGGCGGCGAGAACTGTGTATCCGGAAAAGCGATATAATCAACTTTGGAATCAGGCAGCGCTTGCTCTGATGTCTTAACAACTTGATCCAAGATCGAAGCTGCATGTAAACCATCATGTGTGCCCATAGAGTCTTTGTACTGCGCATTGATATCTTTCAACTCTTGGTACTGGTAAACTTTGATCAGCGTGCTGCTGACACCCAAGAAGAACCCGGTCCCACCAATCAGTACACCCCAGGCAAAAACCGCCATCCCCAAAAAGCGATGAAGGTCCGAGAACCAGTGACGCGGAGATTTGATGCGGATTTCACCGAACGCGAGTTTTTTGGCAAAGTTTCCATAGATGATAAATCCAGAAATCATCACGAAGACGTAAAGCAAGCCGATGAAGCCGACATAGATTTTACCCGTGGAACCCAAAAGGAACTCACGGTGAAGTCTCAAGACCCATTCTAAGAACGAACTTTTATTTTCAGAAACGATCTCTTTGCCCGTGAAGGCATCGTAAGTGAGCTTGCGTGCACCGCGGAACATTTTTGAATCATTCATTCCCAAACGCACATTCAAAATTTCGCCGTGCTCTTCGTCCGCGAAAAGCGCCAAGGGTCTTTCACCTGGATACTTATGCAAAACTTCAGTCATCAAATACGAAAGGGACATGGGTACGGCCGATTGCTCAGTGGCAGTGACTTGAGGTTCACTTTCCAACTCATCTTTAAAAAGCAGAAGCGAGCCACTGAGTGACAGCACGATGAAGTGAACTGCGACAAACAATCCGAGGTAAACATGGGCTTTGTAAAAGAATCTGAAGACTTTATTTTTCATAGTTTTCCAATGGGTCCCGAAGAGTTACCATAGGCCGCAAATTACCGCAAAATTTTGGGCCCCTAACAGCGTAGTTGAAAGCCTATTGGGAAGGTTTTTTCTTGAGTGTCAAAAGAGCAGACAAGAGGAAAAACTCTACTCAAATGTGAAGGGTCACGTTAACTTATGGGAATGAAAAAACAGAAGGCCATCGACGCTATTAACAATAAAGGAATTTTGCTCGTCTATCCGATTCAGAACAGATCTGAGCCCGATTCTCTTTGGCAGAATCTCTATCCCCGCTCGAAAATGCGCTGGGAATGGGATGCCGGCGGCAACCAAAAAGTCGCTGATTTGTGGTTGATGAAAGAAGAACTTTCGCGTTCAAACAAAGTGGTTTACGCCAAATGGTATCAGAACCGAGCGACCTTTTTCTCTCAAGAAACCTTTGCCAATATGCTTGCCTATGAACGAACCGAAGCCCCAATGCCTCACGAAAGCACAGTCATTTTGGATGCACTGGAAATGGACTCTCCCCTTTCAACCAAACAGCTGAAAGAGGTTGCTGACCTTCAAGGTCGTTACATGGAATCGACATACAATCGTGCGATGAAACCGCTCTGGCAAAGACTTCTGATTGTAGCTTACGGTGAAATCGAAGACTCCAGTTTTCCTTCTACAGCGGTGGGTGCTACGAAGAATATCTTTGAGCCTTTATGGGAAGAGTCCCTGTTGATCTCTCCGGAACAGGCTGAGAAGTTTTTGGCAAAAAAACTTGGGACCGATAGCAAGTTCTGGAAGTTCGCACAAAAAGTACGAAAACAGGGCGAAGGCCGTTAAAACTTCTTTGATTTTGTTTTCCTAATCGCAATGTTAACAGAGAGAAACCGTCAGTTTCATTGACACCCCTGTAAGATCTGCAAAACCCCGTGACTTTGCTAAGCAAAACCTATTTATCCAAGCTATATTTTGGCGGTTTCTATTTTAAGACCGCTTTTAAGGATAAGTTATGAAGAAGCTTGGACTGTCTCTGTTTTTGCTTGGTTCGATGATGACCGGTTATACCCATGCCGCTAGCTCTGACTGGCGCATCACTCAGCCCGAATGGACTGATTATCACGAAGCTCAATTCGGACAATTCGTCACTCAACTTGGAAAAGCCGTTGAAGCACGAAAGTGTGCTACCGTTGCAGATTGCTTGCAAAGCCCTGCGAACATGTATTACGGAACCGATGCTCCTGGCATTCGTTACTTCTCTGACTGTGCAGATCTCCCTTATTACCTACGCGCTTACTTTGCATGGAAAAATGGCTTGCCATTTTCCATTCAAACAGGCTTGAAAGCCAACCCTATTCCTGAAGGCGAACTTCCACGAGACATTCGCTATTCAAGTTACGGAAACTATGTAACGTCTCGCTACGATGTTGTGTCTCGTCGCAATTCTTTGCGCATCGTGAAATACGCAGATGGCGTGAAAGTTTTGAATGAAACTTTGATCAACTCCATCTCTTCCGGCACGTTCCGTATGATCGGCGATAGCTCCGGCGATGTGTTCACAGATTTCTATCCTGCGAAAGTAGATCGTGGCGGCATCCGTCCTGGTACAATGATTTACGATCCAAATGGTCACGTTGCGATCATCTACAAAGTGACGGATCAAGGCCGTATTTTCTATATCGATGCTCATCCTGACAATTCTTTGACGATGGGTCTTTTTACTTCGAAATTCATGCGCTCTAAACCACAGCAAGGTGCGGGATTTAAAAACTTCCGTCCCACTCGCCTGGTGGATGCAAAAATGGATTCATCTGGCGCCTATATCGGCGGTCGCATCGTCGGCGCACGCAATGAAGAGCTTTCTTCTTACGGCGTGGAGCAATACTACGGCAATCGTCCAGATCCAAATGGCGACTGGAAACAAGGTCAGTTCGTAGTGAACAACCAAAAAGTAAACTTTTATGACTACGTTCAATTGCGCCTTTTGATCGGTGAACTTCATATCGATCCGCTGTATGATATGAAAGCGATGATGGACGATATCTGCGTGAACTTGAAAGACCGTGTGGCTGCCGTTGATGCCGCTCGTGCTGCAGGCATCCACTTGAAGCCGCATCCGGTTCGTTTGCCAGAGAATATCTACGGCACTGACGGTGACTGGGAAGCCTATGCCTCCCCTTCACGCGATGCCCGCTTGAAAACATCCTTCGTGGATCTTTTGAACCAAGCAAAGCAAGCGATGGATAAGTACCGCCGCAGAGACAGTTCATTAGCTTACAATGGTGGCAACCTGGCGAAAGATCTTTACGGCGTTTACACTCAAGGCGCGACGACCTGCAAGTTCTCTTACACGACTTCATCAGGCAAAACATTGTTGATGAATATGGAAGCGGCTCGCCAACGTTTGTTCAACATGAGCTTCGACCCGTTCCATTGCCCTGAACTTCGTTGGGGTGCGCGTATGCCGGAAGAAGTCGCTTCTTGCCAAGACGACTCTAACAAACGTGCGTGGTACAACGGTGAAAAATGGCTGCGCTTCCAAACAGAGCGTCGCTATGACCAGCGTATGGACTACACAGTGGACCAATTGACAGGACCACTTCCAGGTGTGGGTGTTGCGGCACCTCCAGATGTGGACATCGTGACTTACCTAAAATCTCAAATGTAATTAGAAAGGGAGTTCGAAAGAACTCCCTTTTTTTATCCAAACTCAAAGTTACCTTGAACTGGACTAGTAAACAAATTGCAAAGGCCTCTAAACTGTAAGTATCCCTCACTCTAAAAAGGAATACTGAATGAAGTTTTCTGGTTTGGTTTTACTGCTGATTGGTTTGGCTCAACCCGCCTTTTCCGAAGTTACCATCATTAATAAGCTGGGTAATATTAGCGAAGAGAAAGTTGACGCTGTTGTGGACGGCCTCACGGAAAATGCCGATTGTTTTTATGTTGATACTATTGGCGATAAAAAAGAAGGCAGCGCTTTTGTTTACCAAGTTCCAGGTTGCTCCAAGAAAGACGAAGGCGGAACTGTTTGCAACGGCAATGTAAAATGCGTTCAGTCCGATGGAAGTGTTATCTACTTGGCCGCCCAATGTGCCGCTAAATCAAATGTCTGCCCCAGCGCCACTAGCTGCATGAAAGGCAGCTATTTCAATGCTGTCGGCAAAGCTGAAAACTCAAAAATTGAAACTGACCAACTTCTGTTCCAGGAGGGACAACGTGGTACTCGCTAAGATTTCATCTCTATTCGTTTTATTGTTCTTAAGCGCTTCGTTGTCCTCTGCAGCAGTTAGCAACACTGTTGTTCTTGAAGGTGTTGTTCAGAAGTATGACAAAGACTATGTCTGGATGGGTCCCTTCGGTAAAAAGAAGCAAACTCTGAAAGTTCCGCGTACTGCCGTTGGTGACCTTGATGGTTACATTATTGGCCGCGCGAAAATTCGCGCCAACGTCGCTATAACTGATATCGCCAAACTGAATCCCGAGTTCGGTAAATCGAAAAAATAAGATTACGTCTTGCCTTAATAAGCCCAGGGTCTCTGCCTTGGGCTGTACTTCCCGCATCCTTTCATAAAGTCCAGACTAGCTTGCCAGATCGCAATAGTTCGATCTGACACCGGGTGTTTTTTGCAGACTTGTGCAAGGTTTGTTCACTTTCAAAGCCAAACACCCTATACCAAGCTTATACCCATGAGTTTGGAGGCCCCTGTGAAAGTAAAATACTCGATGATGAGCATTGTTTTCTCCCTTATCGCCCTCACATCCCACGCAGCACCTTCCAACGATATCTTAAAGAAAATCACCGACCAAGGCGTTCCCGTTGATGCACTTTCACGCTTAGTGAAGTTCATGGACGACTATCAAGGTCGGACATTTCAGCAACAAACATATACTTGCGCAAAGCTCCCTCCTGAAAGCATCAAGCCATGTGAGGAGTCTGAGCGCACACCAAGTACTTCTATCGTTACTTTGGCAAATCCGGAATTGGTTGTGATCATTGATTTCAGCCGCGCCTCTACGGAAAAACGTTTCTTCTTTATCAATTTGAAAACTGGCGAGGTCATGAAACATTTGGTGAGTCATGGCATCGGTAGTGGCAATAGCAATTACGCTTCTCGCTTCTCTAACATCAAAGATTCTCGTCAAACTTCATTGGGCATTTATTTGGCCGGCGATACTTACATGGGTAAGTACGGCAGAACATTGCGCCTGTATGGTCTTCAAGGTTCCAACGATCAAGCCTATAATCGTGATATCGTTTTGCATGGTGCTTGGTATGCTGCTGACACATTTCCTGATTCTATCAATCCAAAAACAGGTCAAAAATTCGGTCGTTTGGGAGTTTCATGGGGCTGCCCTGCTCTTCCAACGTCAACTGCTGCAAAGCTGATTCCAATGCTTAAAAATGGCAGCCTTGTGATGCACTACTTCGGTTCCTTGATGGACGATGCACTCACGGGTCAGGAAGTGAGTGCTCCTACAACAGACAGAAGACAAACTGCAAAGAAGTAGGACTCAGCTTTCAATATGAGACCTAGAGGAGAAATCCTCCAAACATTAGTTAGCAAAACAAGTTTGTTTACCTCTGAAAACCACGTAATGTTCGAGAGAAATATTGGGTCTTTTTCTAAAGATTGAACCTAATGTTTCCGAAAAGTATTATGTGGAAACATCTGTACGTACCAATATCTTCTACGCCTCCGTCTTCCTGCTGTCTTTATTAAGTACAGCGTGCTCACTTAATTTAGATATCTCCTCTGCTGAACCATTTCGTATTTCCGGCAATGTCGATATGACTCAAATTAGTACAATGGCAACATGTTCTGAGCCGGATTCCGTTTCCTTGTATGAAGTGGTTAATGGCGTACAATCCACAACTGCTTTACAAACCATCAACTTGCCTGCGGACGGATCATTCACATTTTCAATTCAAAACAACACGGGTTCAGATCTTTTAGCGAGCAGTCGTTATGTCTTGCAGGCGCAGGTGTGCGGCAAGACCCTCTCGCGCCCCGTTACTGGCACTTCCGCGCAAATTATCGACTTCAACAGTAACTTCCTGGCTATTGTGGCGAAGGCGAATATCGCAGGTATCAAAAGCTTAAATCAAATCACTACCACTGACTTGCAGGACATCTTATCTCAAATCGCCACACTGACAGTGACTTCGACTAAGGAAACTTACAGCACCTTGCTTGATGGAAGCCACAACACCATCAAACAGCGCATCGAAACCGCTTTTAATATTTCAGATTTAAATCTGGTGAAAGATGCCACGGTTCCAGAGATCGTAACCTTTACTCAACCGACAACGGTGGCCGAAGGAAGCTCAGCCGACTATGCCGTAATGGCAAGTCACTGGTACTATGCCTCTTCTGATCTCGTTTATGATTGGCACTGGGACGGAGTTTCCAAAGGTACTGCCAGCTCTTTTAGCTTGCCTTTATCAAAAAACTCTCAAGGAACTCACTCATTGTTGTTACAGGTAGGTATCACTGATGGCGCGGGAGCCATTGATACAAGCAAGGCTGTGAATAGCAAAGCGGTTTCAGTCAAAGTACCGAACACTTTCCCGGCGATAGTTCCAGCAGCCGCACTGACAACAGGTTCACCGACCAATGCCAACCTGACGACAATCTCTTTAAATACCGGCGCTTCGTTTGAAAATTGCGAAACGTTCTCCAAAATTGCAATCACTGAAAACGCGACCTCATTGGGTCTGACTGATAGTGATTTCTCGGGTGTGTGCTCGACGGCCGGTGTTCAAGATTTCAACTACACGCTCTCTCCAAGTGAAGGCGTAAAAACGATTTATATCTGGAGCAAAGATGCTTCCGGATATATTTCAACTTCTCCACGAATTCTTTCGGTGATCTTAGATCAAACTCCACCGAATGTGACAATCGGCTCAGTGAAAGCTCTTTATCACGGTGGCGAGGCTGCCTCATTATCCTATACTGTCACCGACACATTAACCAATATCGTTTCTCTTAAATTGCAGTTCATCGACAATGGAACGACAATGACGAACGTGGCAGAACTTGCCGGTGTTGCAAGTCCTTATACTGTCACTTTACCATCTATCAACAACTCAGCAGTTTATAAGTTGATCGCTTCCGACGAAGCAGGCAACAGCACGGAAATTTCTAGCAGCTCCTTTGTAGTGGACTCGACCGCTCCTGCGGCGCCGAGCTTGAGCTTAACTTCTGCAAGTTTGACGGCGGATTCCCTAGTGACTTTCAATGTCCTCGATTGTTCAGACATTAAATCTGTCTATGTCACAGAATCTGCAACTGCTCCGACTTTAAGTTCCAGTGGTTGGGTGGCTTGCTCGTCAGCGGTTCCCTACACTCGTACCATTACAGGTGACAGCACTCATACCATTCGCGTTTGGAGCCAAGATGCGGCTGGCAATATCTCTGCCGCAGCTGCAACTCTGTCTATCACTCTAGATACCACCGCACCGACATTGTCTTGGGTGTCACCAACAACGGATGCTCCGACGAACTCCACGGTTTCTGTGAGCTGGAAAGTTACGGATCTTCACACTTCGACAGCGCAAAATACAGTTTTATCTTATAGCACCGATGCGGGCGCAACGTGGACGGTTCTTTCTACACAAAGTTTGCCGGCGGGTTCTGCCTCCGCTCAGACTTATTCTTTTTCTTATTCAACTCCGGCGGTAACGACTTCAATCATTTTCAGAGTGACCGCAACGGACTCTTTAAATCACACAACCACATCGACGAAAAACTTTGTCGTGGACTCGCAAGGTCCGACATTAAACTCCCTGACTCTTGCCGGCGGCGCCAGTATTGTGGGTCTGCCTTCTGTCAGCGCTCAATTAAATGTCACCCCAACGACATCAGCCACGGCCTATATGCGCTTAGCTGAAAACAGTGACTTAAGTGCAGAGACTTGGATTCCATATACACCTCTTGCCTTTTCCTATGAGCTTTCAAAAACCGGCGGTCTTAAAACCGTTTATGCCCAAGTAAAAAACTCTGCGGGTTTTGAAAGTAATGTGGTTTCTTCTTCTGTGACTTTAGAGTTCGGGGCGCCTCCGGTAGTAACGGTAACATCACCGCTCGCTTCCGGTGGTCCCTATGCCAATGGAAACAGTATAAACATCCAATGGAGTTGTACAACTTCCGGCAGTACAACATTAGCGAGCTCGCCTATTTCTCTTTCTTACACGGCAGATGACGGTGTCAGCTATAACCCCATTGTCTCAGACATCGCCAATTCTGGAACATACTCTTGGACAGTGCCAAGCGAGATCACAACACTCACCCCATTTAAAATCCTAGTCTCTTGTGAATCCTCGGCCGGAGTCGTTTCAACCGGTCTTTCTGGCATCATGAATTCCATTTGGACAAACCTTGTTGGCAGCCCTGGCAATATGGATTATGGCATTCATATCAACGCGACAGATATCTCGAAATGGACTCCGGTCCATGGTGATTCTAACAATAACCTCTATGCGGGAAGTAAGAACGGTATTATTAAAGTCGATCGCAAATCAGGGATCGTGAATCAATGGGTAGGTTTGATTTATTCAGGTGGCTGCCCTACTTCATCGTCGACGTTTGCTGATATGCGATTCATCACTCCACGTATCATCGACATCACGAATGATGAGATGACGATTATATCGGGACCTTGTCACACGGTCACACGTATTAAAATTACTGACAAGAGCATCGTTTGGACAAGAACAGTTCCTGAAGTCACATGGTCCGAGGGCTCCGCGGCTCCTCTTGGCTTCTATGTTAAAAAAGATCAGGGCTATTACTACTTCCCGACACCGGCCGCTTCAGGTGTAGGTCTGTATGCTTATTGGAAATTGGATTTATCTTCTACCTCGACGACAGCTGAGCGCATCCTCGGAGACGGAGTGGCATGCTCTACTGCCGCTCTTGCAGTCTCGTCGACTCCGACAGATACACTGCAGGCTGTGTGTACCGCCGGGAATCAGGGGCATTTCGTCGTAAGTCCCGACCAACAAACCATTAACTATTATTATATGACCACTACGGGCGCGAATTATAAATCGGTTTTGAGTTTCGATTCGGCTCAAGGAAAATACGTCGTAACAAGCTCTGCGACAACAACCAGCTTATCCGAAAATCTCGTAAATCGCTGTGTCCAAGTCGGCACAGATAGCTCTCGCTATGTCTGTGTTCCTGCAGAGGGACAAGCCCGTACACTCAATTATTTTGACACCGCCACAAATAAATCAACGGGCTCCAACCACATTCTTTCGACATTCAACAACAACGGGACTATGCAGTTGAGTATAGGGGCCTCTCCAACTTCTGCTTATGCTCTCTCCACTGTAACTAACGAACTCTTTGAAATTAAATTCAAGGCAGACGGAACATTGAGTTCAACTCTGATCGGTGGATCACCGTTCTTCACTTTCGGCAATGGCACTGATCCTGCCAAAGTGGCCTTTACGGGAGTGATGGGTATGACCTACAGTCCGGTCAATAATGCCATTTACGTTCGTGGTGTAAATCACATCCGTCGTTTGAAAATTGATAACGTGGCTTTAAAAATTTCTGAAGTTGATACCGCCATGGCAAGTGGCTTCCTTGGAAATAGCAGTGCCTTCGGTGGACTTGCGGTCAGCGCAGATGGTACAAGCATGGCGGCAAGCCGTACGAACAATGGTCGTTATCCTTGGGACCGCGCCAATATGCTTACGTGGACTTCAACAGTAAGTTCAACGACCCAAGCTTACACACTCACTGGTACTGCAGGAACAACGTCTTACTATGACGGTACGGGCACTGCCATTGATCCAGAGACCCTGACCCTGGGAACATCTTTTGCGTCGAATTATTCAGTCTTCCTTCATGACTGGAGTGGATCCGCGACATTCCTTTCTAACGGCAGCTTCTATTTCCCAGCAACCTCAGATGGAGCTTTCAGCAGAAATCTGTGGATTTACGAAAGCAAAAAGAACACGGCGAACGCCAACTACTCTATCACACCTCTCGCGGGGGCCGTTGGTGACGTCGCTCAGGCGACAGCTCTGGCTCCGGGTGTGGGTTCAAGTGCCATAGGAACTTCGTTTAAAAGAATCTACGGCATGCAACCTACGGCTGCTGACGGCAGTGGCAATACAGATTTACTGATATTCGATGCCCAAAGATTACGCCGAATTTCCTTCGTGACTGAAAGTTCAGCTCCAAAAGTTTACGACGAAATTGATTATTCAAACTTCGCGAACTACCCAGGAGATCTGCCGTGGTCTCACGCGGTCTACGATACTTCTACGCATTGGAGTTATTTTGTGATTAGCGGAGGTATGTCGCTAGATTCAAAACCGCATATCTATGCCGCCCACGCAAGCAGCGGATTCACGGAACTGTCTTTAAATGGTTTGAACCTTTCAAACGCTACAGTGGCGTTCGGTCGAACATTGGCTCTGGAAGTAACACCATTGGGATTACTGATGCTAGACAGCGCCAACAAACGTATCTTGTCGACGCCACTTAAACACTAAAGCCACGCACTGCATCTCCAAAAACTGGTACCTTAGACTGGAGGAACAGTCCAGCCTGTGAAGCGTTGGACTTCTTCACTGATATCCGCACCCAATTCGACGTGACGATAAGACGTTGGGGAGTCCCAGATCTTACGAACCAGCTTGTTCATAACGTCGTGGCCGGCTTTATAAAGCACCACATGCCCCATCAAAGGCATTTCCAAGGTCACGAGATCCCCAAGGGCGTCTAGAGCCTTATGGCGCACAAATTCATCAGCCCAACGAAGGCCATCTGGATTCACGACCTCTGCGGTATCCAAAACGATACAGTTATCAAGACTGCCACCTTTAGCAAGGCCGCGAGCTTGAAGCGCCTCTACATCTTTCAGGAATCCGAAGGTGCGTGCACTGGCGATGTCACGACCGAAGGATTGCTCATTGATATCTAAATCAATAGTTTGCTTGCCGATCACAGGATGTGGGAAATCAATCGTCACCGTCACACGCAGACCATGATACGGAACTACATAGGCGTGCTTCTCGCCTTCACTAAAATAAATCGGTTCAGTGATATAGCAGTATTTGCGAGGCTGATCTTGTTCAACGATTCCCACAGCCAAAAGAGCTTTTAAAAACTCTCCCGCACTGCCATCGCAAATTGGAATCTCGGGTCCATCGAGTTCAATAAAAAGATTGTCGATGCGCAAAGCAGAGAGCGCTGACAAGCAATGCTCAATGGTCGCTACAGAAAACGCCTCACCCCCAATGGTGGTTTGATGAGATGTCGCCTGAACATTTCTTGCTGTGACTTTCAGGGAAGGAGCTCCCGGAAGATCTTTACGGATAAAATAAACGCCCGTATCTGGAGGTGCCGGTCGGAAAGTCAATGTGCATGGATCT
>JAGIAF010000300.1 GCA_017745015.1 Bdellovibrio sp.
GTGCTGAAGCGACCGCAAGACCCATGATCGCGTAACGACGTTTTTCTCTGAGAAATTTCTGACTGACGATTCCAATCATACCCAAGATAGAAATAATCAATGGCAATTCAAACGCCAGACCGAACATCAAACACATTTGCGTGAAGAAGCCTAAGTACTGATCAATGGAAATCATTGGCTTATCGACATCGCCACCGTAGTTCATCAAGAAGTGGAATGCCATTGGCAAGACAACATAGTATGAGAACGCAGCGCCCAAAACAAAGAGCACTGATCCCGAGATGATGAATCCGATGGAGTACTTTTTCTCTTTGCTATAAAGACCTGGTGCTACGAATTTCCAAACTTGATAAAGCCACAAAGGACAAGAAATCAATACACCCACAACAAATGAGATCTTGATATGAGCGATGAATTTATCTAGCGGACCCGTATAGATTAAACCGCCACCTGGAAGGTAGGGAGCTATGGGCGCACGAATGAAGTTAAAGATCTTATCGCTAAAGCCGTAAGCCGCACCAGTTGCGAGAATCAAAATATACGCGCACCGAATAAGGCGGAAACGAAGCTCTGCCAAATGCTCGTACAATGACTGACTCTTCTGATCTAGTTCTTCGGAAGTACTCATGATGGTTTATTCTCTTTAGAATCAGACACTGGAGGCTGTTGTTCTGTCAGCTCAAGCTGCTCAGGATTCGTCGTATCAGGATGGTTCTGCACCACTGCTTTGGGTGGTGCCTTCTTTGGCGCTTCAAACAAATCAATCTTGTCAATACGGGCTTGAGTCTTTAACTCATCAGTCAAAGAGTCTGTGCTTCTCTTAAGTTCATTAAGAAAACGGCCCAGCGTGCGAGCCAATTGCGGAAGCTCTTTCGGGCCGATCACGATCAGCGCCAAAACAGCTAGGAAAATGATTTCTGACATGCCTAAACCGAACATGGTCGCAGAATAGTGGAATCACCCTTGCTTGCCAAGCTTTACTTGGTCATGTGCAAGAGTCAAAATGCCCATTTCAACAAGCTTTTCCCTCGCAAGTTCAGAACCTGTTCTTAGATAGCGATCATAGAGCCTTAAAATGCTCTCGTCGCTTTTAATAAAGGAATGGTGGCTGATATAAGTGAGAACATCGACAAACTCCACAAAGCGCGTCGAGAATGTCGTGTAAACCTTAGCCATCGCGTCTTCGCGAGTGCAGTGAGCAAGACTCGCATAGGCCGCTCCGCCGATATCCGCGTAGTAATCCACATCCACTATTTTTCTTTGAAGTGAGTCTCCAAAAAATCCGCTGATATAAAGAGTGCGATCGCCAATTTTTCTTAAGAGTTCAACTTTGGCAGAAGCTTCCGCATTCTGCGCAAGCAAATACATCTCTGCAAGAGTTTGTGGATTTCGCTGGCCGCCTTCTGATGCATATTCCTCATCAAAAAGATTGCGAGCATCGAGATAATGTTTCAGAAGATTAACAAGATAACTTTCAACGAGCGGATACGTGCGAACTTTTCGCTGCGAAAGCCCCTTAGAGACAAGCTCTTGAAAGAACCCATCCGGACTCACAAACAGTTCGACTGATTTAGGCTGCGAGTTACTGCTCATTCGCTGTTGGCTCCCCGAGTGTCTTGTAAGACTCTGTCGTTTGGTCCTTCCTCTAAGTCTAACAATGTATCGGAATAGTTCGGTTAGTTGTTTAGTGCAAATCTCGTCTTTGGTCTGCATCCCATACTTATGTCTTTCCGCAAACCCAAGCCCCCGTCTCATTTTGAAACATTTTAGCTTCTCTCAATAATTTTCGCGCAAGTGACTAACTTAACGACACTTTTACCCCGTCATCATCGTACCTATTGGTTAATGGCTGGCATCGGCCTTGCTCTATAGGACTGTGATGAAAGTGTGGAAATCTATGAAAAGACTGAAAAAGAAACATATCGCAGGCGGAGTTATCACGGTGTCTCTACTGACGGGAACGCTGGCTCTTTTCAATTCCACTAATATTTTCGATTTTGAATCAGCCCCAACTGATGTTGCGGCCCAAGCTCCTGACGTGAAGCAAGTCTTCGTCGACTCGCTTACAATCCAAAAAGACCCGGATGTTGTTTATAATCGCGAAGATATTTTAAATGACTATGAAAATCGCGTTTCAGAAAGCTTCAAAATTCCCGACAACCTCAGAGATCGCGTGGGTTTCTGGTTTGATATCTATACTCAACACAACTCAAATAAACGTCTTATTCATCACTCTCTTTACCCGTGGATTGTCTTTGAAGTTGTTGATGTCACTCCTATTATCGAAGCCGACCTTCCAAAACATCGCTGGATGAGGAATCTAAAAGCTGACGAATTTGTAAAGCAAGAAGTTGAAAAAGCTAAAACGGCTTTGAAATCTCTTTCCAAAAGAAAGCACTTCGAAAGTCTAACACCTGATGAAGCTATGATTGCCGATGCTTTGAATAAGCTTGATGGCGATAACCTCGCTAAAAAGGCTAAAGTAGCTCTGC
Organism: Bdellovibrio sp.; assembly: GCA_017745015.1. Classification (GTDB taxonomy): domain Bacteria; phylum Bdellovibrionota; class Bdellovibrionia; order Bdellovibrionales; family Bdellovibrionaceae; genus Bdellovibrio. Next base: position 2,493 of record JAGIAF010000300.1, read on the forward strand.
AAAACATTCGCGTGCAAACAGGTCAAAAAGACCATTTCCACGAAGGCCTTGAAGTAAGCCCACAGTATTTGCCAGGTATGGAAGAGATCTTTCAACAAGCAAAACTTCCTGTGGAGCTAACACGTATTCCATTTGTTGAGTCGAGCTTTAACAAGCACGCGCAAAGCAAGGTTGGCGCTTCAGGTATCTGGCAGTTCATGGGCGGCACGGGTCGAAAATTCATGATCGTTGACCAACATATCGATGAGAGAAACTCACCGTTCAAAGCATCTGTAGCAGCTGCTCAGTTACTTAAAGAAAACCATATGATCTTGAAAAAATCTTGGCCTTTGGCAATCACGGCGTGGAATCACGGACCTCCGGGTATGCGCAAAGCCATGGCTGCAGCGAAAAGCCACGATCTTGGTGAGATCGTAGGTAAATACCGCTCGCGCTCATTTGATTTTGCGTCGTCTAACTTCTATTCTGAGTTCTTGGCGGCACTCTTTGCTGAGCGCTATCACACGCAAATCTTTAAAGACCTTCAGTATGAAGACACTCTTGATTTGCACACGGTAAAGCTTGCTCGCAGCATTGGCGCTAAAGAGCTTGTTCGCTTGAGTGGACTTTCAAACGAAAACTTCCTGCACTTCAATCCAGATTTGAAAAAAGCCATCGATGCCAATATGTCAGTTCCATCGGGCTTTACTTTGATGCTTGATAACGGTGCTCGCGCGGTTTTGAAAAACCTCATCGCAAAAGAGACGCCTAGCAAAAAGAGAAAGCTGAGCAAGAACGATATCTCCCTCAGCTCTCCAATTGCTCGCGAATAGATTTTAAATATCGTTTGGTCCAACCAGAGAAATCACTTCTGGTTGGGAGAAAATTTTCTGCGCTAGATTCTGAATATCCTCAGCCGTAATCGCAAAATATTTATCTGCCACATCTAAACTTTGAGTGTAGTCGATGCCATAAATATCATCGAACAGAATTGCGTTGCAGATCATGCTCTTTCTTTGCAATTCAATATCGTGACGACCAATTAAGTATCGTTGTGCGCGAGTCAGCTCTTCTTCGCCAATTTTTACATCAGCAAGCTTTTTAAACTCTGCCTTCAGCATCTGCACGGCTTTTTGGGCTTTCTCTGGCGAACATCCGATGTAGCCACCGAAATATCCTCCCTCAATGCCTTCCATGTGCATCGGTGAAACTGAGTAGGCGAGGGAGTTCTTATCTCGAAGCTCAATGAACAAACGACCACCTTGGCCACTCAAGATCGACTGGATGATTTCAAGGGTGAAGCGCTCAGGACTTTTCAACGTCAAACCTTGATAGCCCACGATGATATGACTCTGTTCTTTTTTAAGTTCATGGAATACGTGGCGGGATTCTTTC
>JAGIAF010000301.1 GCA_017745015.1 Bdellovibrio sp.
TCGCTGAACATCCTGAAAACCTGGTTGTTTATGGTGGTATCGGTAAAGCTGCGCGCAACTGGGAGTCTTTCGATAAAATTTTGGAAGCTCTTAAGGAGCTTGAAAACGACGAAACTCTTTTGGTTCAATCGGGTAAACCCATCGGTATCTTGAAAACTCACGAAGACGCGCCAAGAGTTTTGCTTGCGAACTCAAACCTTGTTCCTAAATGGGCAACTTGGGAAGTGTTCAATGAGCTCGATAAAAAAGGTCTGATGATGTACGGCCAAATGACAGCAGGTTCATGGATCTACATCGGCACTCAAGGTATCATCCAAGGGACTTACGAATCTTTCGTAGAGGCCGGTCGCCAGTACTTCAATGGGGATTTGAAAGGTCGCGTGATCTTGACTGCGGGCTTAGGCGGCATGGGTGGAGCACAACCTCTGGCTGGTGTGTTCGCTGGTGCTTGCGTGTTGGCGGTAGAAATCGATCCAACTCGTATTCAAAAACGTCTTGAAACTAAATACATCGATGAAGTTGCCACTGATATCGACGACGCTATCGCGCGTATTAAAAAATACACAGCAGCAGGTGAAGCAAAATCCGTCGCTCTTCTTGGTAACATGGCCACAGTAATTCATCAGTTGATGGATAAAGGTTTCATCCCAGATCTTTTGACAGACCAAACGTCTGCTCATGATCCGTTGGTAGGTTATATTCCTGAAGGTTACACTGTAGAGACAGCAAAAACTTTCCGTGAGAAAGACCAAGAAGCATACTTGAAAGCCGCTTACGCATCCATGGCAAAACACGTCCGTGGTATGCTTGCGATGAAAGACAAAGGGGCTGTGACGTTTGACTACGGCAATAACCTTCGTGCGCGCGCTCAAGAGGCGGGTGTTGAAAATGCATTTGATTACCCAGGATTCGTTCCTGCCTTCATCCGTCCTTTGTTCTGCAAAGGCTCTGGTCCATTCCGTTGGGTCGCTTTGTCTGGTGATCCAGCTGATATCAAAGTGACTGACGATGCGATGAGAAAACTCTTCCCTCACAAAAAAGATCTTCTTCGTTGGTTGGATATGGCTGAAGAGCGTATCGCATTCCAAGGTTTGCCAGCGCGTATCTGCTGGTTGGAATACGGTGAACGTGCCAAAGCCGGTGCGATGTTGAATCAACTTGTGGCTGAAGGAAAAGTAAAAGCACCAATCGTTATCGGTCGTGACCATTTGGATTGCGGTTCTGTTGCGTCTCCAAATCGTGAAACCGAAGCGATGAAAGACGGTTCTGATGCAGTCAGCGACTGGGCTTTGTTGAATGCGATGGTAAACACAGCTTGCGGTGCTACATGGGTGAGCTTGCATCACGGTGGTGGTGTAGGTATGGGTTACAGCCAACATGCGGGCCAAGTGATCGTTGCTGACGGTACGGCTAAAGCAGCAGCACGTTTAGAACGTGTTTTGACAGCAGATCCAGCAATGGGTGTGTTTAGACATCTTGATGCCGGTTACGAGCTTGCTAAAGACGTTGCTAAAGAGCGCGGCGTGAAGAGCTGCTGGTTGTAAAACATAATACTTTTCAAGAGTAATAATTAATGGGCCGAAGTGGTGAAACACTTCGGCTTTTTTTCTCATATTCAGATCGTCTCTGCTTGATATTTTCTCTCTCAAGCAAGTCATGCTTAAACTCAGCTAAATCGTGTTTGCATTATTGTGCCATCGGGCAGACCATAAATTGATAAGTCTTTATCATGGAGGTCTTCAATGATGGCTAACAAGATTGTTCTCAGCTCGATACTCGCGGCTTTTTCTTTGGCTCCCTTAAGTTTTTCTCACGCAGCTCCACCAGATGTTGTGCGCGTTGGGAATTTGAAGTTCGCGCACTATGGTGCCGTCAGCTACATGCAAGAATACTGCGGTAAATATAATCTGAAAGTTCAAGAGCGTGTCTTCGCAAAAGGTATCGATATTATGCCAGCGATTATCGCAGGCGAAATCGACGTTGCAGCGAGTGCGGCGGATGCTGCGATTGCAGGTCGTGCTTCGAATGTACCTATTTATGCGGTGGCAGGATTCGCTGAGGGCGGCGCACGTATCGTGGTTCGTCCTGAATTGAAAATCAAATCGATCAAAGATTTCAAAGGCAAAAAAGTCGGTGTTGCGCGCGGTGGTGCTCAAGAGCTTTTGTTGTTGGCAGAACTAGGTAAAAACAATCTGACTTGGTCTGATAAACCAGGCAAAGATGTGCAAATCGTTTACATGGCCTTCGCGGATTTGAATCAGGCCTTGGCGGCGAAGCAAATCGATGCGATGGCGCAGAGTGAACCGCAATCTTCTCAAGCGATCAACAAAGGTTGGGGCGTGGAGTTGATGAAACCATATGACACCGAGATGGGCATGCCGATTCGTACTCTGGTCATGACCGAGAAAATGTACAACGAGAAAAAACCTGTGGCTGAAAGATTCATGAAGTGCTTTGTCGAAGTGACAAAACTGTTTATGGATAAACCAGATATCGCAGAAAAATTCGTCGTTGAAAAAATGTTCAAAGGCCAAATCACTCCGCAGGACTTTAAAGATGCGATTGGAAACTCTCCGTACGCTTATCACTTAACTGCAGAGCACATTCAAATTACGACGGACTTCATGCAAAAATATGGCGTGGGTCGTATGCAAACTCCTCCGAAGGCGACAGACTGGGTGAAGTTGGATCTTTTGGAAGATGCTAAAAAATCTTTGGGCGTAACCAGTAAGTAGGTGAGTGAATGGCAAAATCAAAGACGGATTTTCTAACACGAATTAAAGGTATATGGGTCCCTCTTTTGGTTGTTGCCATTTGGGAGGCGGTGGTGCGTGTAGGCTGGGTGAACCCTCAGGTTTTGCCAGCACCTTCCGCAGTAATCGTAAGATGGTATCAATACCTGATGCCTCAAGAAGCCTATGATCCCGCATCGGGAGTATCTAAGTTTTCATGGATGTTTTCCGGAGAGCTTGTTCACGATATGTGGGCCAGCTTCTATCGCGTAATCTTAGGTTGCGTGATAGGGGGAGTGTTAGCATTGCCGATCGGTCTTTTGATGGGTGCGAGCAATAGAGTCTATGATTATCTCAATCCCTTGATCCAAGTTCTTCGTCCGATTCCACCGATTGCTTATATTCCACTGGCAATTTTGTGGTTTGGTTTGGGAAATCCTCCGGCGGTCTTCTTGATTGCATTAGGTGCTTTCTTCCCAATTCTGATGAACACCATCGTAGGGGTCAGAGCTGTGGACTCCATTTACATCCGTGCCGCTCGCAACTTGGGAGCGGGTTCTTTCTTGATGTTCAGAAAAGTCATCGTTCCCGCAGCAATGCCGTATATTTTGAGTGGTATTCGCATCGGTATCGGAACGGGCTTCATCTGTATGATCGTGGCAGAGATGATCGCCGTGAACAGTGGTCTCGGCTACCGCATCCTCGAAGCTCGTGAGTATTTCTGGTCGGATAAAATTATCGCCGGAATGTTCTCCATCGGTCTTCTGGGGCTCGCAATTGATACAGTCGTCGACAAGTTAAATAACTATCTTCTACGTTGGCATCGAGGTCTTGAATAATGGCAGCAGAAACACAAATCAAAGTTCAGGGCGTTGATAAGATCTTCTTCGGTGGCGAAGAGGGTAAGGATGTGATTGCTCTTAAAGATATCAACCTCGAAATACCTCGCGGGCAGTTCCTCTGCCTGTTGGGACCATCGGGTTGTGGGAAGAGTACTTTGCTGAATGCGGTCGCGGGCTTTTCGTTGCCAACCAACGGGCAAGTCTTGGTGGAAAATAAATTGATCACCGAGCCCGGTCCCGATCGCGGCATGGTCTTCCAAGAGTATGCTCTGTTC
>JAGIAF010000302.1 GCA_017745015.1 Bdellovibrio sp.
GTATCCGTTTTTAATTTTGATGAGTCTTGTGGGATCTTGGCGTTTGTTTTTCATTCTAACTTTGCCGGTGGCTCTCTTTGTTCCGGGGGCTCTTTTCTTTGCGACAACTTTTAAAGCGCCTTTGAATGAGACATTCTGGATTGTTCTGATGGGAACAAATGTGGTGGAGGCCTCTGATTACATCACGGCCAATGCCATCACGCCGTTTTTAATTGCTTTGCTCGTGCTCATTTATTGGGCGTATTGCTTTTATAAAATCTCAACACCTATTTTCACTCGCTGGCAGTGGCGCGCGCTTTGTGGTCTTTTGATTATTATTCCTATTGTCCATTACTTTAAAGGACCGACGCCTTTAGCAGAAATGAATCATCATTTCACAGAGTCCTATCCTTTGAACATGGTGATGAGTTATCAATCGGCGCAAGCGGAATTAAAGAATTATGCCGATATTTCCATTGTTGGTGAAGATAAAATTAAGATTCTAAAAACGAACGAGGCCCCAGAAAATCTGGTACTTGTGATCGGGGAAAGTGCTCGTCGGGATCGCCTGCAGCTTTTTGGAGCTTCAACTCCGAACAATCCTGAGATGGAAAAGATCCTCAACGAATTGGTCGTCTTCTCTAATGCCATCACACTGCACCCGCATACAGTGGCCTCTATTCCGGTGATGCTCACGAAACAAAAAGGTTTGAAAGAGGCGACAGCGAATATTCCGTCTTTCGTGCAGATTCTAAAGAAAGCTGGATATAAAACATTCTGGATTAGCAATCAGTCGTCTTTGGGCGGTGGTGGCAGTAATCGCATTGGCTACTATGCCCGTAGCACTGATTTTCATCATTTCTTCCACATTCATGATTCCAACAATCCGACAGCATTGGATGAGGAAGTGTTAAATACTTTCAAAGAGCAGATCAAAGATCCAGCTCCGAAGAAGTTCTTCGTTTTGCATTTACAGGGCAGTCACTATGGCTTTGAAAAAAGATATCCAAGTTCTTTTGCGAAGTTCCCTGATCCTTACGATAACACTCTTCTTTATACTGATTATATTTTGGGAGAAGTTGTGCGTATTCTTAAGAACGACAAACGTGATGCGGGTATGATGTATCTTTCGGATCATGGTCTGTTACTCAATGCCTGCGGTAACAAGTTCACGCATTTCGATAATAAAGAATCTTTTGAGATTCCATTCTTTGTGTGGGCGTCAGGCAGTCATAAGGACGCATTGATGAAGGCCGCGGCTGTGAATCGCGATAAACCTCTGACGACAGAGTTTGTGTTTGATAGCCTTATGGATATGGCCGGGGTTTCTTACGAGGGTTATAACAAGAAGCTGAGCGTATTCTCTCCGGAGGCAGATCCAGGTGAACGTCTCGTACAAACCTACAGTAAAATTATCAATTACGACACCGGGAAGAACGACGAAGATTGCCACATGAACTAGTGGCAATTGATATCGGGTTGGTTGAAATTCCAAGTGCCGATGTACATGCCATAGGCATAGCCCATTTCTTCGCAGAAGCTTTTGTGAATGTCTTCAATGTTGAACAAGTAGACCTTAATGCCGGCGTTTCGCGCTTGAAGTAAAAAGCGCTTGCGGCCTTTTATCTGCAAGCGGCTCATTGCAATCTTATCGACTTTCAGTTCTTTGAGTTGGCTGATGGAATCATAAGGCGGCATATCTTTAAAGACACTCCAAGAGATCAGTGCATCAATGTCATTCTTGCGAGCCTCTGTAAGGGAGTCTTCGTCAAAAAGCTCCATCGCATAACGGTTTTTCTCTGGAAATGACTTTGCGTACTCGACGGGTTCGTTCACCTTGTCAGTGATCAGCCTCTTGTCAGGATGTGCAAGAAACCAGCTGCGAATAGTTTCAATATCTAACGGAGTAAAGCGTCCATTGATTTTGTGGCTCTTAAAATCAGCAAATGTGGGCGGAATGGTACCCGCATATTTCGTATCCTGAGCCCAATCTTCCCAATCATGCATTCCAACCCAGTGGCCATCGGAAGTTTTTTGAGTATCCACTTCGAAATACTTAAAACCTGCTGAGTTTGAATACTCCAAGCCCTCTAAAGAGTTCGTATAAGGAACGCCATCGGGATAGCCCGTGCTGTGTGCAATAAAGCGATCACGATCCGTGGCTTCCTGAAGGAGATCTCTTTTAAGAGGCGAGTTTTGATCGGTGAAATAATCTTCGCGTAATCCTTGGGTCATGATCAAAGAATAAAGAGTGAGAATATAAAAGAAGAGCAGGACAATATTAATGAACAGTGATTTCGCCGGGGTGATTCGCGGCAGTTTGATTTGCGGAATGAAGTAAGCAATCACTGCGATACCGACAAAGGCTAAGTGGAAGCGGCTCGAATAGAAAAGTGACTTCGCAACAAAGTCCAGGCGCGCATAGAACGAGTTTTCAGTAAAATAGAGTTTTGAAAGAATCATTGACGCAAAGACAATGGCAAATAAAACACGGGCCGAGTTTCGCAGGAGACCCGGTCTCATGAGTCTCAAAAAGACAAGAGTGCTGAACAGATACAAAGAGACTTCAAGAAGATTTTCGATAAACATTTTTTTAGCGTAGCCCATTTTCAGTTTGAGGTCATAGCTAAATCCAGATATTTAATCTTAGATGTTCCAAATTTTAGTGAGGTAAGCGAATGAAAATTCTAGTGACGGGCGGGGCTGGCTATATTGGGTCACACACGGCGAAATGTCTTCTGAACGCCGGCCACCAAGTGACAGTTTTTGATAATCTCACAACTGGTTTTCAGCAGGCGGTGCCTGATAAGGCGCACTTCATTCGCGGAGATGTCAGAGATGCGAGTTTTCTTGAATCTGTCATGAAAACTGAAAAAGTGGACGGCGTTGTTCACTTCGCTGCCAAGCTCAACGTTAAAGAATCTACTTTTAAACCTCTCGAGTATTATGAAAACAACACAGCTGGTGTGATGGCAGTGGTTTGCGCTATGAAAAGCGCCGGTGTTAAGCCCATTGTGTTCTCTTCCACGGCAGCACTTTTTGGAGACAAGGTCCAAGATCGTGCGATCCAAGAAGATGACCCGAAAGAGCCCTTGAATCCTTATGGCTACAGCAAGCTGATGAGTGAGCAAGTTCTTAAAGACTGCTCTGCGGCTGGTGACATTCGCTATTGTGCTTTGCGCTATTTTAATGTGGCAGGTGCAAGTGATGATGGGCAAAATGGACAGAGAACTGCGGACGCATTTCATTTGATTCATCTAGGGGTTCAAGCCGCTGTCGGCAAACGCTCCAATCTTCAACTTTTTGGAACGGATTATCCTACACCAGATGGCACCTGCATCCGTGACTACATTCATGTCGAAGATTTAGCCGAGATTCATTCGTTGGCGGTGAAGTATCTTTTGGGTGGCGGCGAGTCTAACTACTTCAACTGTGGTTATGGTTTTGGATATTCTGTCCGCGAAGTCATTCAGATGATTAAAAAAGTATCAAAAACCGATTTTCCAGTGATCGAAGCGGAACGTCGTCCTGGTGATGCGGCCTCTTTGGTTGCGGATTCTCGCAAGCTGAAACAGCAATTGGGGTGGGAACCGAAACGTGCGGACTTGGAGCTGATTTGTCGCTCTGCTTATGAGTGGGAGAAAAAGCTCACGTAGAGATTATGGAGCATGGCGCAAGTGCACGGTATCCTTTGAATATTGCTGAAGCTCCATTATAGTTTCAGCCTACTAAATAAGGAATTCCGGCATCATGGCTAAGGTCTACGATTGTTTCTCTTTTTTTAATGAACTCGATTTGTTAGAGATTCGTCTTAATGAATTGGATTCAGTGGTTGATCACTTTGTTTTGATGGAAGCCACAAAGAC
>JAGIAF010000303.1 GCA_017745015.1 Bdellovibrio sp.
GGCCCACGCCGCTGATGGCGACTTGGTTCTTGAATACAAACACTACTACTCTCGTTTTGAAAAGTTCGTCTGCAAAGACACGGCAGAGGTCGGCATTGCAGCTCCAGAGGATTTGCAAGCAGCAGCGGTTCAATTTGAGGACTTGAACGTGAGCATCTTCCTGGATGGCGCGATCCTCACTGCAAGCTACCAACAAGACGCATCAGTTTGTCATTACAGCGCTCTTTACAGCATCGACAAAAACTCTAAAATCATCACCGCAACTGAAACAAAAGCCTTCGCAACTTCTGGCGGCAGCGACTGCGTCTCAGGCAAAACGACGCTTGATTCTTATTTGAACAAAATTGAATACATAGTTTTGCATGACCACATCACTTTGAAACTTGCGAGCCAAAACGCCGCAGCACTTTGTGGTGAAGGTGCAGATTCCGTAATCGCAGCTTTCGCTCGCATCCGTCGTAAGTAATTTGGTGCCAGGCACTTTTTTGGTGCCCAGCGCGTTAGCAACACGACTCAGGCAAAACCGGAATGCAAGTCAGAAAATCTGATACAGCATCCAGATATTGGCGGTGACAATGCTTACGCACACAAAGCCGCCAATAGCCTTCATCTTCACTGATAAAATCCACTCGCCCATCAGCTTTCGGTCGCTGGCGAAAAGTACCAGCGGAATCATCGCGAACGGCAACTGTAAACTTAAGACCACCTGAGTTCCCACCAGCAGTTTTCCAACCGCCGCCTCACCCATCAAATGCACACCGATCCACGCAGGTATGATTGCCAGAACCCGGGCAATCAAACGACGGAACCAGACTGGGATATGAATTTTTAAGAATCCTTCCAAGATCACTTGCCCCGCTATCGCTCCGGTAATCGTCGAGCTTTGCCCTGCTGCGAACAAAGCCAACGCAAAAAGGAAACTCGCAGCACTGGCACCCATGAGCGGGCTTAAGAGTTTATAAGCATCTTGCATATCCGTGACTTCAAAGTACTTATTCAAGTGAAAGACCGTAGCCGAAACAATCAAGATGGCGGAGTTAATAAAGAATGCCACGGTCAGACTTAAGATCACTTCCCAGGTGATCATACGAATCGAGAACTTCGTTTCTTCAGGAGTATTATTCAGGACACGACTCTGCACCACCGCCGTATGCAGATACAAATTGTGCGGCATCACTGTGGCACCGAGAATACCGATCGCGATATACATGGCATGAGGATGAGCCAGGGAACTCCAGCGCGGCATATAGCCTTTTGCAACTTCAAGCCATGGCGGATTGCTCATGAAAACTTGCGCCACAAAGCACATCAGGATCACGAGAACAAAGGATAACACGATGGCTTCAAGCCTCTGCATCCCCTTGCCTTGAAGAACAAAGACAAAAACCATATTGAGGGCCGTTAATAGCACCCCGGTTTCGATAGAAATCCCGAAGAGCATATTAAAAGCTAAAGCTGTTCCCAGAACTTCGGCGATGTCAGTAGCGATGATGGCAATTTCGGCAAGAATCCAAAGTGAGTTACGAATCAGCGGACGATATTGATCGCGACAGAGTTCCGCCAGATCTTTACCTGTCACCACCCCGACCCGCACGCAGATAGATTGTAAAAACATGGCGGCCAAACTTGAAAGCAGAACGATGCAGAGAAGGTTGTAACCAAAGCGCGAACCCGCTTCGAGATCTGTGGCCCAATTTCCTGGATCCATATATCCCACCGCAACCAGAATCCCCGGTCCGATGTACTGCCAGAATCGGCGTTCGCGCATGTCTGTGGTCATAACTCCATCGTCTTATTTTTTATCGGGATACTTAAGGAAAATCTCGCGCTGCAAATCCATCATTAAACTTAACAGACGATTCTCCAACATTTTGTCGACATTCAGGAACTGCAATCCCGCAGTTTGAACACCTTGTCCATTGACTTCACGCCTTTGTGCAAAGCGAACTTCCATTTCAAATTCCATCACACGACGAATTCCCAAGCGCATTGTGCCGCGAACTTTGTCACCCAACTTCAAAACTGGAATGTCGCTGACCATCTCAATCTTCACACCACCAGCACTAACATCACGGATTTTTGCGTCAAGGAAATACTTCTGTCCGTTATGAACATGCAAGCTAAATGCGGAATCATACTTCGCAGGCAAATCCACTCGCACATTTTCACGACGTTGCAGTTGGAATAAATCACCGTCAATTTTCAGAACGGCCCAACCACTATTAAAACTCAAGTCCGTGCGAAAGAAATAGCGTTCAGTTTTAAACTGAAAATTCACCATCACCGACTGATTCTTTTCGTGCTCTTTGGAGTTCGCCGTGTGGTGACACATCAGATCTTCATCTTTTTCGGTTTGAATTGCGATGAGATTGAAGAAGTTATCGTCGTCACCTTTACAGGAGATCTGCAACTTATCGTGGGCAATTTCTCGGAAAAGAAATTTCTTTTCCGAGACTGGAACTTTCTTAAATATATTCTGCCCTTGTTGTTGACTCATCACACCCTCTCCAACGCTCTTTCCCAACTCACACGACGAGCCTTGCGGTCTTTCAGCGCCATCTTCACTTTAAATTCTTTATCAGTTTTCCAGATGCGCTGAATCTCTTTCATGTCACGCCAGAAACCCGAGCCAAGACCCGCCATAAAGGCTGCACCCAACGCCGTGGTTTCAAGATTTTGAGGACGAACCACATTCACCCCGGTATAGTCGGCCTGCAACTGCATCAACAGATCATTGGCAGCAGCACCTCCGTCCACGCGGATGGTTTTCAATTTTTTGCCGAGGTCTTTTTCCATGGTAACCAGAATATCAACGTTCTGCAAAGCCATCGCTTCCAAAGTTGCGCGAGCGATGTGTGCCTTTGTTGAACCACGAGTCAGACCACAGATCACACCGCGAGCCTCTGGATTCCAATGAGGCGCACCCAACCCCGTCAACGCGGGAATGAACTCTACGCCACCTGTTGTGTCGACAGTTTTCGCCAGTGCTTCGATTTCAGAAGACTGTTGGAATAATCCCAACTCATCACGCAACCACTGAACCGCAGCTCCACAGACAAAGGCTCCGCCCTCAAGAGCATAAGTCATGTCTTCGTTCTTTAGTTTCCAAGCAACCGTCGTCAGAAGTTTGTGTTTTGATTTAACGGCTTTCTTGCCTGTATTCAGCAAGAGAAAACTGCCGGTACCAAAAGTACATTTAGATTCTCCGACTTGATAGCAAGCTTGACCGAACAACGCGGCCTGCTGATCACCGACGATTCCGCAAATTGGAATTCCATCTGGCATAAATCCCAAGCCTTGAGTTCTGCCAAACTCTGCATTGGAAGGGCAGATTTCAGGAAGCATTCCCTCTGGCACTCCGAAAAGCTTCACCAAGTCCTCATCCCACCAACCTGTGTGGATGTTCATCAGCATGGTGCGCGAAGCATTGCTTACGTCGGTTTTATGACTTTGTCCTGACGTGAGTCTCCACAACAAGAATGTGTCTACTGTACCTGCGACCACTTGGCCTGCGCGGGCTTTTTCTTTGACGCCTTTAACATTCTTCAAGATCCACTGAATTTTAGATGCGGAGAAGTACGGATCTAATACCAAACCTGTTTTGGCTGTGATGGTTTTTTCTTTTTTTGCTTTTTTCAGTTTCTCGCAAACATCTTGAGTTCTGCGACATTGCCAAACGATGGCGTTGTACACAGACTTGCCAGATTTCTTATCCCAAACCATGACAGTTTCACGTTGATTGGTAATGCCAATCGCCGCTATTTCAGAACCTTTGAGTTTTGCTTTTTCCAATGCCAAGCGCATCGATCTTTGCGTCGTAAACCAGATATCTTCTGGGT
>JAGIAF010000304.1 GCA_017745015.1 Bdellovibrio sp.
CGATCCGTGTCTGACTAAAATTAGTTCGATCATAGTGATATTCCTGCAGTTTTTTCCAGAGCCCAGGCCTCGCTGGGAAACTCATTCCTAGAGGAGTATAGTGCCTCCTCATATGCGATCGCAATATCGATTTTTATCTGCCGAACTTAAAAAACAAAAAGGGCTCATCGCCCTTTGCTGCGCTATTTTGTTTGTGCAGTCGATCTTGCTCGTGATCTTCCCCTTACCGATTCGCTTTGCTCTAGATCACGCTCTCAACCTTGCCAATCAAAACAACTTTCAAATTTTCTCATTTGAACCCACTCGCAATCAAATTCTGTGGTTCTCGGTCCTTGCAAGTTTAGTCATTGGTTTGTTGATGACGTGCTTTGAATTCTTGGATGAGCGTTTCACGAATTTGAGCATCTTGCGCTTGGTGAACAATGTTCGCCTGGGCTTGATCAACAATCTTCTGACCAGAAAGTTCTCATACCTTGAGAGCAAAAAGAAAGTCGACCTCGTCGGTCGTATCTCTGGAGATGCTCAAAATTTGGAATTATTCGTCTCCTCAACATTTGTGGTTCTGTTCCGCTCCTTGCCAAGCTTGCTTTTCGCCGTGGCGTCGATGTTCATCATCAACACGCGTTTTGCTTTCTTGATGCTGCTCTTGATCCCCGCTTTCTATGCGTCGATCACTTTCATCTCGAAACAAATTAAAAAATGGGAAAAAGAGAACCGTTCAAAAAGCACACAGTTCGAGCATGAGTCTTTGCAAACGCTGTCAGCCATGGCCTTGCTTAAATCCCTGCGCGGTGAAGAGCAAGCGTTGGGTCGCTTGGAAGAACGTCAGAACGAGATCAACATCTCGTTTGCAAAGAGCAAGTTCTTTACCGCACTTTTGAATGCAACCTTCTCGGGCTCTCGCCATCTCATTCGCGCATTGGTATTATTATTTGGCGGTTACGCGATCCTTCAAGGCTCTATGAGCTTGGGAACGCTGTTTGCCTTCGTCAGCTATCTTGAAGCCTTAAATCGCCCTGTGGGTGAAATTGCAAACTTTATCTCCCGCTATGGCAAAGCTTCTGCCAGTATGGAGCGTATCCAAGAACTGACTTCCGAACAAGAAAAGCACCCTGAAATAGATGGTCACGGGACCGTATCGACATTCACAGAGAACCAAGCTGCAGTTGAGTTCTCTGGTGTGGACTTCAAGTATGATCAAAGCTCTTTCATCTTCAAGAACCTGAATCTCCGTCTAGCGCGCCACAGGATGGTTGCCCTCGTGGGCTCATCGGGCGTAGGCAAAAGTACGTTCATCAAGTTTTTCAATCGTTTGAATGATCCAACAGCAGGCACGATTTATTTAGCGGGCCAAAACCTTATGAATCTTAAACTTGAAAACTTACGCCACCATGTGTGCTTGATCTCTCAAGATCCGTTCTTTATGTCCGCAACAGTTCGTGACAACCTCACTTTGGCCTTGAAAGAAACAGTGACAGAGGCACAAATCTGGGAAGCTCTGGCGAAGGTGAATGCTGTTGAATTCGTTCAAGCTCTGCCAGACGGACTCAACACAATGATCGGTGAAGCCGGCGTACAACTCTCTGGTGGCCAAAGCAAACGTCTGAGCCTTGCTCGCGGGTTCTTGCGCGCACAAACGGCTTCGATCTTTATTTTTGACGAACCCACCTCCGGCTTGGATCCCGTCTCTGCCGGTCACGTGATGTTCTCTTTGCGTGAGCTGTCCCTGGATAAGGAGCTTGTTCTCTTCTCCACTCACCGCGTGCAGGAATTTGAAATCGCTGATGAGGTCTTGTTCTTCCATAAAGAGCAATCTCCTACGATGGCAAATCACGAAGAGCTTTTGCTCAGCAATGCCCTTTACCGTAAGCTGATTCAAACAACTTCCGAGGCGGAGGCAGAAGCATGACCAGCATCCAGTGCCGTCCTGTAAGAAATGAATGGCTTAAAGCCCTCTATCGCTATGAACTTGTCGAGGCTTCCGAGCGTACTCGTAAGTTTGCCGATAAGCTCTACTTCTACAACATCTTGCAACTTTCTTTGGAAGAGAAACTGAATCAGTTCCACCCTCACACAATGGGTTTGACTCAGTTTATGCGTAAGTACGATTTAGGCACCACCGCAGATACTCTAGCTCCCATTGAGAAAATCGAAGCGGCTCTTCGCAAAGAGTTCGCGACACAAGCAATCTTGAAGCCGACGACGGTGATCAACACCGGCGGTGAAACGGGCTTATACCTCTTCTCGACTCAATCAATTCTTGAAGCTTTCGCCAAGCGCGATCAGAACCTTATGACGGCTTTGGGGCGACAAATGCCGTTTAAATCGGAACTCATTGACCGAGTAGCCAGTGGTGAAGAATTCCTTTTACAAGAAAACATCGCAGCCATCGCCGGCTATGAAGCCTTAGATAAAGCAAAACAATACCAAGAGATTCGCATTCACACCTACGAAGACCAAGTGCTTCGCGGAGGATCGTTTTCTCGCTGGTCAGAAAATGAAATCAAGAACCATGATATGTTCTATTGGGCCCAAGATTTCGTTCAAGAGTTCCTCAACACTTTGCCGAAGGATTTCCTTAAAGGCCAAGCTTGGGGTCTAGATCTTTTGGTATTTGAAAACAAAGTCATTCGCATCTTGGAAATCAACACCAATCGCGGCGAGAAGGGTCAATGGACCGGTTTCTTGTCTCGCCCTCAAGTGATGGGCGCCTACACTCGCATGATTGAGCAAAAGAAAGATGTTCGCTTCGCGGGGTTCTCCGGATTTTTACTGCGTAACAATTTGGGCAACATCACGAAGCATCTGAAGAAGAAATATATCGAGGGTATTCGATGAAAACGAAATCTCTATTTTTCCGTAACGACGACCTAGGTTGGATGCCTCAACAATTTGAGCGCCTCTTGGAACTTTTCAGAAAGCACGAGCTGATCCTTTGCACGGCCGCCATTCCTCTTTACTGCCACGACAGCTATAAAAAAGGCGCGTTCGCTGCCGATAAAAATGTTTTGGAGATCCACTCTCACGGCTACTCTCACCTTGATCACCAAACTGAAGGCAAAAAGGCTGAATTCGGTTCTTCTCGCACGACAGAAGCCGTGACTCACGATTTGACCAGATCATTGCAGATCACTCGTGATCTTTTCCCTGAACTTTACTTTGAAGCCTTCACTCCTCCATGGAATCGCATCGAAGACCGCTTCATCCCTGTTCTTAAAGAGGTGGGCTTTAAAGTCCTGTCTCGCGATGGCGACAAAACTTTGCCAGCTGCGGGCTTAAGTGAAATCAATATTCACGTCGATGTGCACACTTCTAAAAAAGGTAAGCTTACTTCTTCGGGCGCTATCTGGGAGCAAGTTCAGTCAAACTGGAACTCTTCAGATCTTTGTGGCGTGATGCTTCACCATAAACACATGGATGACAGTGACTTCACTACTCTGGACGCTTTCCTGGGTGAAGTTAAGGCCAAAGGAATCCCCGTATTAAGCTATCGCGAGATCTACGAGGGCAATCGTGGCAACTAAGCGTATCATCTTCTATTCCCACGACACCTTTGGTTTAGGGCACATCCGCCGCACCCAAAAGCTTGCCAATGAGATCGCGGGACCTGATAAGTCCATTTTAATTATCTGTGCTTCGCCTAAGGCGAGTTCTTACTCGTCTGCGCCAGGCATTGAGTATTTGAATCTTCCAGGCTTTACGAAGCAAGTGACTGGTCAGTATGTTCCGCGCAGCTTGAACATGCCGATTGATGGTTTCGTCAACTTACGTTCGTCTTTGATCTTAAGTGCAGCACGTGCCTTTCAACCTGACGTCTTTATCATCGATAAAGA
>JAGIAF010000305.1 GCA_017745015.1 Bdellovibrio sp.
ACCAAAACTTTTACATTTGGATTTGCGTATTTACCGATCGCTTCACCTTGAACTGTGAAGATTTGACCGTTTGCAGTTAGAAGATCTTTACGCTCCATGCCTGGGCCGCGAGGGCGTGCACCAACAAGAAGAGCGATGTCAGCATCTTTGAATGCAACAGCTGGATCGCCAGTAGCGATCATAGAGTGCAAAAGAGGGAATGCGCAGTCATCAAGCTCCATCATCACACCTTTAAGTGCTTTTTGAGCTTTCTCGTCAGGGATCTCTAGAAGTTGAAGAATAACGGGTTGGTCTGCACCTAACATCGCACCGCTAGCGATACGGAAAAGTAGAGCATAACCGATTTGGCCTGCAGCGCCTGTGACTGCAACACGTACTGGAGCTTTCATAGCTGGAATCCTTTCGAATTGAGTTAACTCAAAGAATTTAGACCTCTCGGCTTTAATCGTCACGACTCAGTTCGCATTATTTGACTTTTGACGAGTGGAGTAAAATGGCGATCTGTCTTGTCTGGTTTGTCTAAGTGCTTGTAATCACATAGTAAATACTGTTTTTGGAGGTGTCGGTCTGGTGCATCCTGAAGTAAACGTGAGGGAGCTTTTTCGGCATTCGTTGAAGGCGTATACATGTATTATGGCTCCCGCGGTAAATAATTGAATTTGAGTCTGGCACGGTTGTCGCTAGAGAGGCCTTAAGAACAGAGGTCTTTATGAAAAGCAAAATCTTGTTGGGAAGTTTCCTATTGTCAGTCAGCGCCTATGCTGGGACCTGGCAAGTGCTATTCTCGCCCTCACAATCTGGCATTAACATGTCCGTTGTGGAATTCGGTGTTGCTTCCGATTTTTCCAAAGCTTTGAGCCTGAAGCAAAATCAAGATCCTTATACTGAAGCGGGAGATGAGCTATTCATCGATGCGACGGTGGTGGATCCGTCTATTAATAAAGTCTTTAAAGCTAAAGTGAAGGCCCGTGGAAATTCCGTATTGAGTGATGGGCAAGTTGAGTTTCCAAAACTGAAGGTGGAAATTGACGAGACCGAGAATACGAAAGAATCCTTGTTCAGTGGACAAAAGAAATTTCGTATCAACACTCATTTGTCGGATAAAGCTGACAATCAAAATTCTGAATTTGGCAGATTGCTAGGTGGTCAGGGGCCGCTTCGCGAAGGATTGGCTTATAAGTTTGCTGAAGTATTAGGGTTGGTTGCGCCACAAACTCAATTTGCCAAGGTTCGCTATCTTGACACTCAAACTCGAAAAGAAACTATCCAATCAGCGTTGGTCATTGAAACTGATAAAAAAATGGCGAAAAGACTGGGCGCTGAAATTATCTTGGATACCCAAGCAGAGGCGGGAGCCATCAAAGCAGGCTTTAATGAAAATGATGCCGCTTTATTCATGGTTTTTCACGCTCTAGTTGGCAATGTGGATTACAGTTTGAAATTTCATGAGCCTGATATTATTGAAACTGAAAGGTATCGCGCTTACTGGAATACATTCTTAATTAAGCAAGCAGATGGTCGTATCAAGCCAGTGGTTTACGATTTAGATCTTGCAACTATGGTGAATGGCAAGCTTGCACAACGAGGTCAAAGAGGCGTGAACGCTTATTTCGGTTTAAACGATCCTGAAATTGCGGGACTTGTAAGAGCCATGGCAGAGCTTCGCCAAAAAGTATCAAAACAATCACTGTCATTGGCAGTGGATCGCGTTGTGCAAATGAAAGACACCTTGCTAAATGTCATCGATGCTTCTCCGGTAGAAGCGCAGGGTAAAAATTTAGCAAAAAAACATTTGCAGATTTTCTTGGAAAACTCTGAGCGCGCATTATCCTATAATGTGATTGCAGTTGAAGGAGCCAATTTGTTGGCGGATTCCAATGACAACGCTGCGAAGAAAATTGAATCTCTCCGTCCGGGAACTCCCGTCATGATTTTGAAGGAAATTGGCCAGTACTATCAAGTGGCAGTTTTGGATTTGCACGGCGATCTGGAAGAGAACGCAACTCCAGTTGGCTATGTTCCAAAGGGTGCCGTTGCTACTGACTTGCCTACATCGTTGCTCGGCATAGTTGACAACAGAGAGATGTAAACGGGTACACTGAATCAAGATTCAGTGGGGGCCCGTGAGGACTATTCTAGCGACAATACTTTTGGTTTTGATAGCGGGTGCTGCGGAAGCGTGTGTGGGATTCTCTGGAGCCTACTCCACCTTCCGAGCTGCTGCGGGGAAGTACCATGTCCTTGTGCTTGATCAAAACGATTGCAAGGCCATAGCCGCTGGCTCTTTTCAATTGGACCAACAGACCAGCGTGGTCTCTGATGAAATTAAACCCAAAATTTTATATGTCGATACAAACCATACCCAATGGTGCGAGCTCACTCATTGCCGTATTTTCAAGACGACCAAAGATGGCTTAGAGTTTGAGGAAAATGCCTCGGTCTATTTGGACGGAGTTATTTGCCGCTATGACCGTGTATCTTGGTCTCGTCAGGATACCTGGGACCTTAAAATCAGTTATCACATCACAGACCCTTCAGCTCCTTGCCGAAAGTACCGCGGCACTGCAAGTGTAGTTATGAAAGATATTAAACAGCACTGATTCCGGTCCGGATGTCAGGGTGTCCATAAGTATATAATAAAACATGGTTATTCTTAAATATGGCGAGGGCTTGGTCGCCGGCAGGGACTTTCCCTAAGATGTTTTATTTCTTATCCCCTAATAAATAGTAAATTTACTTTAATCGTGTTTTTGAGGGCTAATATGGCCTATTTTTCTATAATATTTGCAAAATCCGATTATATTGTGAATATACTATTGAATAAGCAGATAAATCGCGTCATATAGTGAGCATTAAAAGAAGGGGATTTAAAATGAGAACAATGCTTCTTAAATTCACAATGATCGCGGGTCTATTTTGTAGTCTTGTTGCCTGTGGTCGCGGTTCCATTGATTCAAGTTTTCTGAAGGAAGATGCGGCCGGCAACAACAACATCTATCGCAGCTATAGCGTCGATTACAATGAACAAAAAAATCAAGCCATGGCGACTGCGACGTTTTCAGTTGGAAGTTCTTGGGGGACGACAGTTCGTCTTCAACAGCCGGCTTCTTTGAGTGTGAACGGCTCTCCGGCAAGAGAAAATACAGATGTTTTTGATGGTGGAGAAATATCCGCTTTTTATATAGGATTTATTTTTCCTCCAGCGTGGTTTTTAATGGGAACTACGGGCACCACCTATCACAAAACAGTTGCAGGAACCTCGGCGGCTTTTGAATTCGTTGACACCTCAGGCAGCCACTTTACTGACGTGGCGCAGGTACCAGCTTTGCGACTAAGTGCACCCCAATTTACTTCTATGAGTGGGGCCGCTCTTCAGATTTACGGCGGAACTTCTAGTGACACCATTCGTGTGCGTATCTCGCAATACGGCATATCCAAAACTGTCTATGGCACTGGCAGTTCAGTCGCGATTTCAAGCAACGATTTGACATCTTTTCAGCCAGGAATCGTTGATATCAACGTCGAAGTTGAGAGCTCCCAAGCAATTCGAGCTGACAGCGAAAGTCTTGGTGGGGATATTAAAACAACATATTCTTTTGCAACGAGAAGAATCCAATTGAGGTAGGTAATGAGAATCTCCAAAGAGCAAAGACAGAAGAACATCGAAGCAGTCTTTAAATCTGTAATTAAGTTGTCATCGCGATCTGACTTTGACTCTTTGACGATGAAAGCCATTGCTAAGGAAGCAAAGATCGGCGAAGCAACCATTTACAACTATTTTCCCAAAAAAGAATCTTTGCTTACAGGCTATTTAGAC
>JAGIAF010000306.1 GCA_017745015.1 Bdellovibrio sp.
GTATCCACACTCATCGAGTAATCCGCACTGAACTTTTCAGAGACCCAACGCAGACGTTCAATGAACGTTTGTGGGATGGCTTTTTTGAGTTCACTCATGGGTTCGTGAATTCTTGCAAGTAACGTCTCGAGTGTCTCTGTGGCATCTAAAAGCAGAGCCACGCAGATGTCGAAAAATTTTTCGTTGTCAGTTATTTGAGAGGCCTTGTACCCCACCGCTTTACAGAGAGCGGAATAGTCGCCAATCATATGCACCGCATGCTCAGAAGGCGCCATCAACGCGAGATTCTTTGCACCACCCATGATGCGATCCACGTTGTTGCCGTAATCCGCAAGCTTCTTAACTTGCGAAAAATCACCTTCCATACCTTCGAGAAGATCTATGAGATCCTCAATTAAGGTCTTTGACTCAGCTACAAAATCTTCTACAATTTCTTTATCGATAGACATTAAATCAACGATAGCAATCGAAGGGTTTTGAAGCAATGGATTATGTCTCTATACGCGTGAGCACTCTCCGAGGCGACCAAAAAATCGAATTCAATGCTTATCTGAAAATCAACGACAAGATGATCCTCTACCTTCGTCGCGGCGACAGTTTTGAAGGCGAACGCTTGAAGCGCCTTAAAGACAAGAAACTTCGCAAAATGTACATCCTCACTGACGAGGAAGTCCACTATCGCTCTTACCTGCAAAAGAACATCGACGTCGCTTACGACGATAAATCTGGCAAAGATATCCAAACTCGCTCGGAAATCATTCAAGGTGCGCAACAAAGCAATACCGAGGAAGTTTTCGAAAATCCGGAAAACGCCGAATCCTACAACTATGCGAAGGATGCTGCGGGCAAGTATGTGAACTTCATCATGTCCAATGCACAAGCACTGTCGACGGTCATGAACATCGAAAATGCGGATAAGAATATCGCCCATCACGGCGTGACAGTGTCCACTCTGTCTATTGCTTTAGCTCAGAAACTTGGAATCAACGATCCTAAGAAAACTCAGTTACTGACCCTAGGCGCCCTGTTACACGATTACGGTCACCACAATTCACCGCTGAATTTGAATCAAGAGCTGACGAAAATGAATCCTGCGGACCTTGCGATGTGGAAAAAGCATCCTTCCGAAGGAGCTGGCAAAGTTCAGGACAAAAAGCACTTCGACCAAGCTGTTATTAACATTATTGCTCAGCACGAAGAAACCATCAATGGCGCAGGTCCGCTAGGTCTTCGCGAAAAAGATCTCGATCCCCTTTCGATCATCGTATCTTCTGCCAATGCGATGGATCGTTTGATCACATTCGAAGGCGTCGCTAAAGCTGAAGCGGCAAAAAAAATGATGCTCGATCAAGTAGGCAAACACCCTCTGCAACACATCCAAATCCTGGCCGAGGTCATGAAGGGTCTATAACCCTTTTCTTGTCTGAAAACATATAACCTAAAGTCACTTGGCACTTTAAACTGAAATTCCTAAGGGGATTTCATGGTTTTTATTTTTTCTCTACTTACTATTCTGGCTTCACAGGCACATGCAGCCCCCGAGCGCGTTGTTTGGAACAAACCTAACTGGCCACCCTATTATATCACCGAAGGGCCGCGCACAGGTCAGGGTCATCTCGACAAGCTTTTTAAACTTGTCCAAAACCAAGCGCCCCATCTTCAATTTACGCCCATCAAAGAAAACAGCATTAAAGACTTTCGCGGCGGACCCAACGAACGTTTTTGCAATAGCTCATTTCTGCGCACTAAAGAACGAGATAAAACAGCTTACTTTACCGCCTTCTATCTCCAACCACCTGTTCAGATCATTGTTCGCAAAGAAACTTGGAAAAAGCCTCTCTATGAAGCCAAGGTTTTGCCTTTCAAACGACTCATTGATGTTTCACTCCGCGGCGTCTTTGCAAAGGCAAGATCCTATGGCGACTACGTGAACTCCGTTTTAAAAGAGCAAAAAAAGAACCCCCATGTCTCTTATATCTCAAATACCGGCGAATCTCTCAGCCTTCTGACAATAGTCGACTTGGGGCGCGCCGACTACACCTTGGAATATCCTGAGGTCTTACGCTACATGGAACAAGAAAAGCTCATAAAAAATGATTTGGTCACCATCGAAATCGAAGAACAGCGCACTCCTTACGTCGTCTACATCAGCTGCCCTCGCAATGATTGGGGAAAGAACATCATCTCCATCTTGGATCAAGCGGTACAAAAAGCTGCGAGCATGAAAGAATTTAAAACGCTCATGGAGGAGTGGTACCCCGCGGATGTAAGAACTCGCTATCGCAAAGATTTTGATGAATTTTATAAAAAAAGATCCTCAAGCTCATGGACCACAGTTCCATTAGAGAAAAAATAGGTTTTCTTTCGACGCTATGAAGAGTAGTTCTAAAACATGCCTTTTAACTTCAGCAAAGAAAAATGGACCTCGCTCTTACAGCGCCTTGAGTATGAAAGCTCTTTGCGCTTGGTTCCATTTTTAATTGCGAGTTTTATCGCGGCTTTGGTTTCAATTCTCTACACCAAGATTTTCTTTGGCGCGGAAGAGCTCTCTTTGAAAATTCTTGAAAATGCGCACTGGAGCTTGTCGTTACTCTTTACTCTAGCAACTGTGTTTCTAAGCTGGTACATCCCCTTCCGCCTCGCACCTCACGCTGGAGGCAGCGGCATTCCTCAAATGCTTATTGCCAATGAACTAGATCCAGCCAACGACTCGCTTTTGATTCGTTCTTTAATCGGGATTCGGGTGATTACAGTTAAAATTATCGCTTCCGTGATCTGCGTCTTAGGTGGCGGAGCCGTGGGACAAGAAGGTCCGACTTTGCAAATTGCTTCCGGTATCTTTTATCGTGTTGGAGAAAAGTCCTCGCGTTGGATCCAGCAGATATCCATGCGCTCTTTTATTCTAGCAGGGGGAGCTTCGGGGCTTGCAGCGGCCTTCAATACCCCCTTGGGAGGTATTGCTTATGCCCTAGAAGAACTGAGTAAAGACTACTTCAATAACTTTAAGACCTACGTTTTATGGTCCGTGATCACCACAGGTATTTTAGTACAAACCGTTCTCGGTGGTTATCTCTATCTTGGCTTTCCGAGCATAGAATCAGTCAGCCTCAATACCTACATCAATGTTATCGCTGTTGCCGCATTAACCGGGGCATTTGGCTCACTCTTTGGTGGAGTTCTTTACAAAATCACGCTGGCTCGTAAAAAGCT
The DNA here is from genome assembly GCA_017745015.1 of Bdellovibrio sp. GTDB lineage: Bacteria > Bdellovibrionota > Bdellovibrionia > Bdellovibrionales > Bdellovibrionaceae > Bdellovibrio. Next base: position 3,211 of record JAGIAF010000306.1, read on the forward strand.
TCAGTCTGTTCGTAAAATGATCGTATTAAATTTATTCTGCGGTTTGATTTTTTGGTTGGCGATTTACCTATGGAATCGCCATGGCATGGGTGGCGGCAAAGGTTTAATTTTGGACCTTCTCTTCAAAGGAGATTGGGCCACGGCCTCCGATGTTGCTATTCGTGGCTTAGGTCCACTTGCCATGTCTTTGGCTGGTGTAGCTGGAGGACTCTTTGCGCCGGCATTGGCGATTGGTGCTTCCATCGGTTCTTTATTCTCCCAATTCTTCTGGCCGCACAATCATCATCTTCTTATTTTGTGTGGCATGATTGGATTTTTAACTGGTTTTATGAAGACACCTTTCACCGCGTTCATTTTAATTTTTGAAATGACGGACCGGCACTCCTCTCTTTTCCCGATGATGCTGGCCGCATCCATTGCCGCCGCAGCTTCAAAAATTGCGCATAAACATTCTTTTTACGACCTAGTTAAAGAAGATTTTTTCCACGAGAAAAAACCTGACAGACCCGTCGAATAAATTCCTGAAATTTCGCATAAGTAGTTCTATTATTTTGAGCCTGACGCCCACCTTCTTCATCATGGACAGACGCACCTGTC
>JAGIAF010000307.1 GCA_017745015.1 Bdellovibrio sp.
AAGAAGAAGTTGTGTTTGAATTCTGTATAGCCATTGCCTTCAAGGCGATAGGCTGATTTCACTTTGAAATCACTGCCAGAACCACTTGGGAAGTACTGAAGTTTGAATTCTGACCAAGCCATCCAGTTTTTCAACCATTTTGTCTTAGGTTGGAATTGCCAGAAAGCTCCCAAACCATAAGCCACTGAATTTGCAGATTCACCTTTGACGTTTTGGATAGGAAGGCTCAAACCCCAAGTTTCATCTTCAAGATGGAAACCTGGTTGGGCGCGCCACAAAAGTTCAAGAGTTGTAAAATCCACTTCGGCTGTGTCGTCGTTCGTCGTCAAATGTTGATCGTGAGTCAACGAAAGACCCCAATGCAAACGGCTCCAGTCAGACTGCAAGCCTAAGAAGTTTTCAATCCACCATTGGAAACCCACAGATCCAAATGCAATTCCTGAAGGCGCTTGATAGCGCACTCCTAAAAACAGAGCAAAGGGATTGCCGCGGTGGATGTCGTAGCCTGCAACAAACTTATCTTCGCCGCTTTGTACGTTGACGTAATGGCGAGAAGCTTTGCCTGTTGGAAGCTCATGGATGTCCCAAGTAAAGTTTTTACCTTGAGCTTGCAGGCTTGCTGTTTTCTCGGTGCCATCTCCGGAAACAGTGACGCCTTCTGGAGTCAGACCCTGCATGGAGACAGAGGATGCATAAGTTTTTGTAACAGCTTTGGCAGAAACAAATGGACGAAGCTTTGCTGTAGGTAAGTTGCCACGGATGTAAAACTCTTGGCGCATTGGAATATCGCCATCACCTTTTAGATAAAGCACAGGGCGTTCTTTAGAAAGAACGGCTTGCCAGCTGCCGTCCGGAAGTTTGCGTGACTTTGCTGGATCTGCGGGCTCAGCGCCGGCAGCTGTCAGAATGATACGGCCGTTTTCGCTGACGGTAACGTCTTTGAAGTCCACGTTGTTCATACGTGTTTCGATTTCAAGGAAGGCGCCTGTTTGAGTCAGAGCTTTAAACGCCACACTTTCACTGCGATCATTTAGATAGATGATACCTTGATTGCCAACGACTTTACCGTTGATTTCAACCTGTGCAGTTTTCTTAGTGGCAGAACGAGGTTTTACTTCCAAACCACCCTGTTGGGCGCTGAGATACAGCTCTTTAGAGCAAAGATAGATTTTTGTATCTTCACTTTGGCGGTAAATACAGAAAGTCATGAAGGGGAGATACTTCATATCATCAACGATCTGATTCTCTTTTAAGTCCACTGTGAGGCTTGCGATATTGGCGCGCAAGGTCTCATCTTCAGAATGAGTATTGTTTGAGATTTTGACGTTCTCTTGGTCAAGACTCGTGGTGAAAATGGCTTTGCCGGAATTGTTTTTGATTGCCAGTTCGCCTTCTTTCAAAAGCTCTGCAGGCCATGTGAAGCGCACACGGTAAGTGCCGTTTTTCTCTGTTGGAGGAATCAGCTGAAATGTCACTTGAGTGGAGTCGACCAAGATATCGCCGACTTTCAAGCGATCTTCATCCATCAACGTGTATTCAAAACGTTGCGGAAGAACTTGGAGATTGTTTTTGTCAGCCGGAAAGAAAAGAGGTTTCGGCTTTACATTATTTGATTGAGCAAAAGCTGGAGCAAGACCAAAAGTTACAAGTAAAATGCCCAGAGATTTCATCATTACAGGATATCCTTCATAATTTCGTCAGCGGTTTTGTGAGTCATGATAGCGCGGATCACTGACATCGCTGTTGTCATTTTAGATAGGAAATCAACGTTATGACTAATCACGATGCGGCGAGGATGACCCTCCCACGCATTTTTGATTCGTGTATTGAGATCCCACGCTTCTGGATAGGTCTCGGTTCTGATCGGATTGCTGGAGTCATAGAAGTCATTGGGAGCTGTGTCCAAGTGGATAACCCAATCGTACCGCGCAAACTCTGCATCGCGATCCGTGTTCATGCTTTCAAAGAATGTGGGGGCCGCATTTGGCCAGTAAGCGATAGCATCCATGGAACCACGATCACAAACGATCAGAGATTTTCCAGAAAGTGTGCAGATCATCGTTTCAAGTTCACGTTGTGTGAAGTAGATTGCGCGTTGGGCGTTAATGATACCTTGTGCTTCTTTGTAGCGCGGAAATCCACCGCGATAAAGAATGCTGGCCGCTTCAGGAACCATGGCGCATTTTTGCCCAAGCTCTTGCTTGAGCGCTTCAATTAAAGTTGTCTTTCCCCCAGAGGGGCCACCGGTAATTGCGACTTTCACATACTGTTTCATAGGCTCTATCAGAGCATATAGCGCAGACGAAATGCAATCTTATAAAGAATGCGGGAAACCCAAGAGGAGGAGTCCTTTTCAGAGGCAAGTTTGGAGTTGTTCAAATCTTCAGACCATTGATTCAACATATTCTGAAGGCTTCCATCGTCTTTGAAATGGGCGATCACTTCAAGATCGTGGAAAAGGCTGCGATAATTTAAATTGAATGAGCCGACGTAGACTTGGTCGTCAATAATCATCGTTTTAGCATGTAAAATACTTTTCTGATACTCGTAAATCGGCAGCTTTTTCTGCAACAAGAAGCGCACCAAAAAGAATGAAGCCCATTTGGAGAAAGGGACATCGGTTTTTCCTGGTAAAAGCAGGCGCACATCCACGCCGCGCTCTGCCGCTTTCAGTAACGCTTTAAGGACCGAGCGCTTTGGCAGAAAATAAGCCGTCGTAATATATAGACGCTTCTGAGAGTGATTGATCTCTCGTAAAATATGTCGATACAAATAACGACGCATTCGTGTGGTGGTATTTAATTGCACGGCAGTGTTGAACATGTTTGCGGGAGCGCGCAGGCGATTGGCCAGAGCCAGTAAGCCGGTATAGATCGTTCGCAGGTAAGTCACCTGAAAGGCGCGCACTAAGGGGAAGACCGGTGGGCCTTCCACTCGGGCACCCGTATCGCGCCAAGCACTGTTTCCTACATATTTTTCGCAGTGAACTTCAGTAAAATTCATACTGCCTAAGTAAGCGACCTTTTCATCAATAATTGTGATCTTGCGATGATTGCGGCGATTCATGCGACGCCACCAACTGGCCTGACTGATTTTGTTAAATGCAGGAATGCGACGAAGCCATGTTGAAGGGTAGGGAAGTGCGTGAAATATACGCAATTCAATATGGTGTTGTTGGCAAAAGCGACTGAGCAGGGGGATCGCATAGTAGGAGCCGAATCCATCGATAACGAGCTTGACGGAGACGCCACGTTGTTGCGCCTTAGAAAGTTCTCTCAGTATGTTTTCCGTCAGGCGATCCATTTCAAAAATATAGCACTCAATGGAGATGCTTTTCTGGGCAACTTGGATATCCTGAAGGAGGCTTGAGAAGTAAGCATCTCCGGTATGAAAAATTTGAACCTGGCTCCATGACTCCATATGCCGCATTGTTCAATAATTAATTAAAAAAGTCGACAGCAAAGCTAGGGGAGGTCAAACTTGAAATCTATGGCATCAAGCAAAATGATTATCAAATTTATGACAGGAAGTCTTCTCGGTGCATTGTGTTGGGGTGGAGCTTGGGCAAATGCCTCTGTTCCCTCTGGAAAAACACGCGTTGTCTACTTTGGACAACAAACCCAAGCTGATTTCGAACTTAAAGTGAAACCCGTTTTCGATATGGCTTCAGGATGCAAATCTTGCGAGCTTGTCAACTACACTCCTTATACCAAAGAGGGTGCCGTGGATGAGGCAGCTCTGCGCGAGCGTGTTGAAGGTTTGCCCGCGGATACAAGC
>JAGIAF010000308.1 GCA_017745015.1 Bdellovibrio sp.
ACTTCCGTCTCATCAAACTCAAGGTGTTGATCGCCAAGAGAAAGCTCAGAGCTATCAAAGCTCATTTGCTGATCATCAGCTGAATTCAAAGAATTCATTGGTGTCATTGGATACTCCGTGCGCTCGGCAACTGCAGTATCCATTGCCTCTGGACTATTCATCGTCACCGTAGTCGTCATCGTCATCGTCGTCATCCTTGAGATGTTCGTACTCTTCACCATTCAACATTGCCTTCAACACTTGAGAAGGACGGAATGTTAATACGCGACGAGCAGAGATTTTGATTTGCTCACCAGTTTGTGGATTGCGACCGATACGCTCGTTTTTTCCACGCACTACGAAATTACCAAATCCAGAAATCTTAACTTTTTCGCCGTTTTGCAAAACATGCTTCAAGGTATCGAAGCACAATTCTACCAACTCAGACGCTTCCTTTTTAGAGAAGCCGATCTTTTGGTATACGTTCTCGACGATATCGGCCTTCGTCACTGTTGATTTACCCAAGTTTTGGCCAGCCATTGTGATCCTTCACTTTAATTAAATTAGCTAACAGCTGCTTCAGCTTCCGCACCTGCCGGCGCTTCAGCTCTGCCGCTTGCGCGACTTGCTAGCCATTCATAAGCAAATGCTAGCAAGTAACGAAAAACAATCAAGAATTTATCTCACTGAAAGATCAAAATTCTTCTTCAAACTCTCAAGAACCTTCGTCGTCACTCCTGAGATCTGCTCTTCTTGCAGTGTGGCATTTTTGTCTTGAAGCCACAAACGGATCGCCACGGATTTCTTTCCTGGCTCCATTTTGTCGCCTTCATACAAGTCAAACACGTCTACATTAACAAGCAACGCACCCGCAGCTTTGCGGATATCTTTAAGCACATCGCCGACCTTCAAAGCCTTCGGCATCACAAAAGCGAAATCACGTTCCACAACTGGGAACTTGGACACACTTTGGATACGATATGGACGAGGTTGACCTTTGTACAACTGCTCAAGATCGAATTCACCTACCGCTGCAGGCACACGGATCTTTGCATCATCCAATAGAACAGGATGAAGAGTTCCGATAAAGCCCACTTTCTTACCTTCCACCAACAACTGAGCGTATTGGCCAGAGTGCATGAACGCTGGAACCTCGTTGGCACCTGAGGTGCCACCAGCTTTACTGCTGTTTGCCGGAGTCACCCAAGTGTAAGCTGAGATATTCAAAGCTTTCAAAAGAGTCTCAACAGAGGCTTTCAATTCAAACACGATTGGATAATCCAAAGACTTATTCCAAAGGTTTTCAGAACGGCCCCACAATGCAAACGCCAATCGAGAGTTTTCACCGTAAGAACCGTCTTCACCTGTGAAGAACGTGCTGCCGATTTCAAACAGGCGACCTTGCATGTTGCCATAGTGGAAATTAGTCGACAGATTTCTGAACAAACCGAAGCTCAAAGAAGATCTCATCACATCCATCTCTTCATTAAGAGGATTCATGATGCGGATTTCTTTAGCTGTTGCAGAAAGACCCGCCGCTTTCAGAGTCGATACATCGCCTAAGAAGGCTTTCTCGGCTTTAGAACCTACAAAGGCAAAGTTAAAGGCCTGTTGGAAACCATCGGCGCGCACAAGCTCGCTCACCGATTTATTCAGCATAAAGCCTTTATCATGGTGAGCTGGAGGATTTGTGAACACTGGCAACGCTTCAGGGATATGGTCGTAACCATTCAAGCGCGCATACTCTTCAACCAAGTCCATGTCTTGCTCAAGGTCGAAGCGGAACGTCGGCGGAAGAACTTTGTACGTCTCGCCCGATTTCTCAACACCGCACCCCAGGCGTTTCATGTAACCTTCGAATTGGTCTGCTTCCGCTTTATAGCCCAATCGATCGCTCACAGTTTGCACGGTGATAGTGATTGGATTTTTCTTCACTGGATTTGGATAGAAGTCATGATGATCCGCAAAGGCTTCGCCACCGGCAACTTCCAAAATCAAAGCTGTGGCACGGTTCAAACCGCGCAAAGCTCCATCTGGGTCCACACCGCGAGAGAAGCGGTAAGCAGAATCTGTGTCGATACCGTGTGTGCGTGAAGTTTTACGTGCGCTCATTGGTACGAAGTAAGCTGATTCCAAGAAGATCTCAGAAGTGCTATCAGACACGCCGGAGTTTTTTCCACCGACAACACCCGCCAAGCACATTGGATGAGAAGCATCACGGATTGTAAGCTCTTCGCCCGTCAAAGATTTCTCTGTGCCGTCCAAAGTGATGAACTTCTCGCCTGCTGTTGCACGATCCACGATGACTTTCTTGCCACCGATGAATTTTGCATCGAATGCGTGCAAAGGTTGACCCAACTCCATCATCACGAAGTTTGTTACGTCGACGATGTTGTTGATCGAGTTCATACCTACTGATTCAAGACGGTGCTTCAACCATTCCGGAGAAGGACCTACTTTTACACCTTTGATCACGCGGCCTGTATAACGAGGACACATGTCGAAAGCTTTTACTTCCAAAGCGATCTCAGACTTCGTCGATTGAGATCCCAATTTTGGTTCTGCTTTTGGAGCTTTCAATTCTTTATTCAACAAGCAAGACACTTCACGAGCCAAACCGAAGTGGCTCAAGCAGTCCGCGCGGTTCGGAGTCACTTTCAATTCGAAAGTGATATCGTCATAACCACCGTACTCAGCGTAAGACTTACCTACTGGTGCATCCGCTGGAAGAATCTCGATACCATCAGATTCTTTCGCTAGGCCCAACTCTTTCAAAGAGCAAAGCATACCGGCAGAATCCACACCGCGAACCGCAGATTTTTTAATTGCGAAATTGCCTGGCAAAACGGCGCCCGGCAATGCCACAATCACACGGTCTCCGGCTTTGTGATTTTGAGCTCCACACACGATTTGGTGAACCACATCGCCTGTAGAAACACGACACAAAGACAATTTGTCAGCGTTTGGATGTTTGTCTTTTTCAAGGATGTGACCAATCACCACGTGATTGAAATCTTTTGCACGGTTCGTGATCTCTTCAACTTCAAGACCCGCACGAGTCAAAGTTTCAGCTAGTTCTTCTGGCTTAGCAAAGAACTCTTTCACATCCACATATTCTTGGAGCCATTTTAAACTGATCTTCATTTTACAAACTGCCTTAAGAAACGAACGTCATTTTCAGGGAACAAACGGATGTCTTCGATGCCGTACTTGATGATGGCCATACGCTCAACACCGAAGCCGAATGCGAAACCTTGGTATTTTGGATACTCGATTTTCGCCATTTGGAAGACTTTAGGATTCACCAGACCGCAACCACCGATTTCAATCCAACCCGTTTGCTTACAAAGACTGCAGCCTTTGCCTTTACAAATTGGGCACGAGCAATCCACTTCCGCAGACGGCTCAGTAAATGGGAAGAAGCTTGGACGGAAACGAGTTTTCAAACCCGGGCCGAAGTATTCACGAACGAAGAAGCTGATTGTGCCCTTCAAGTCCGCCATAGAAACTTTCTCATCTACGCACAAAGCTTCAATCTGATGGAAGTTCGGCAAGTGAGAGATATCGCTATCGCAACGGAACACCGGACCCGTACCGATCACGCGCAACGGAAGCTTCTCAGTTTCCATGGTGTGGATTTGGATGGGGCTCGTGTGAGTTCTCAACACGTGAGTTTTGTCGATGAAGAAAGTATCTTGCATATCACGAGCTGGGTGATCTGCAGGAATGTTCAGAGCTTCGAAGTTGTAGTAGTCTTTTTCGATTACTGGGCC
>JAGIAF010000309.1 GCA_017745015.1 Bdellovibrio sp.
GAGCACTCAGTCTTTCCTCATGAACTTTCGAAGCGAGCAACACTTTAATCTCGGGGAGCTTTAAATCTTTGTGGGCCTTCGCAATGGTCCGAGACTCAGGGACACTCAATCCGTAAAACACATCCCCGTGAGCGTACTCCCCAGGAGCAGTTTTAAAGAATCGTTGCAAGAACGTTGCGCGATCGGGACGTTTTAATTTCTTAATGTCAGCACGGATTTTCATAGTTTTTATTGTGTCCCTAAAAAGTTTGAAATGTCATCGCCAGGTTTTGCCATGACCATTTTGTTTTGCAACAAGCACCAAGTTCTTTGGTGGTCAGATTAAAACCATGTTCCTATTCTCGCAAATCATAAACCAAATAATTAGATAAGGAACTCTACTATGAAAAAGTGGATCTCTGCCTCTCTGCTTGCGCTCACACTGGTAGGCTCGTTTGCCCACGCTTTTGAAGGGGTATTTATTCCTCAAAAAAACGGTGAATTGAAAATCCAGCCGTTGCATCAAAAGTGTGACGAAACACCTCAACCTGCCACGGTCGGTGAAGAGCAAGCAAGACTTGAAACTCAAGGCTATTGCAACCCAGGAACTACAAAAGATTGTCCTAAAGGTTATCAAGCCACTTCGAAGTTTTGCTGGGGTGGTTGGCATCGCGGTTTCTATAAATGCGGTTATGCTTGTCGCTCCATCAATCCTGACTGTCAAAGAGGTTACAATCATCCAGATTGTTGGCATTACGGGAAGGACGGCAACTAATGAAGGTTCTACTATCCACACTTGTGGTGGCACTCAGCTTGGTGGGCTCGCTGGCGAGTGCGACCGAAGGAGTGATGCTTAGAAATATTAAAAATGAAGTTCGTTTTGTGCCATTGCAACGTCACTGTGATGACGAGGTGGCGCAGCCGGAATCTTTGAATTCGGCAGAGCAACTAGGCTATTGCATTTCAAAGTCAGGCAGATGCCGAGAGGGGTACTCTCGCAGAGTAAAAGTCTGCTGGGGTGGTTGGCATAAGGGTTTCTATCGTTGCGGCACCGTCTGCAGTCCCGATGAAAGATCCTGCGAACCCTATGATGGCAGCGAGTACTGCCGTTGGAAAACGGGAAGACATTAATCAAACCAAACTAAGGAGGTCTCTATGAAAATGTTATTGTCAGCAGCTCTATTGGCGTTGGCCCTGGTGGGTTCAACTTCTCACGCGTACGAGGGAACTATTGCTATGGGCCCAAATGGCGAGGTGAAAATGCAACCTCTTCGCGGGCAATGTGATGAGATTCCACAACCAGCATTGGTAGGCGAGATGGAATCCCAAGGGGCTTGTAAGCCAAGCACAGCGGGTTGTCCTGCAGGCTATGATCGCGCAGCGAAATTCTGCTGGGCGGGATGGCATAAAGGTTTCTATCGTTGCGGTTATGCGTGTCAGCCAAAAACTGAGTGCACACATGGACCTCACTACGATCCAAGATGTGGCAACCCAGGCAGCGGTGGTCGCGGTCATAACTAGAAGGGTGCAGTCATGAAAAAATATATCTTGATGACAGTGGCGGTGATCTTCACTGCGCTGAACGCTCAGGCCTTCGAAGGTGTGCTGCGTCCCCAGCTAAACGGTGATGTCGTGGTTCAGCAGGTGAAAACCATCTGTGAAGAACAACCACCGATGGCCGGAGAAAACGGCGTCGACGTTATTTGTCGCCCTGCCGATGGCAAACACTGTGCGCCTGGTTACAAGCGCATGCACAAGTACTGCTGGGGAGGCCTTAATAAGGGTCTTTATCGTTGTGGCTACGTGTGTGAAAAGGTCCGTGACTCCAATGACGGCAATGGCGGTCCTGGTGGAGATTTCGGTCACGACTAGGTTCGGTGAACATCTGAAAACTAAAAAGGCTCCTGCAAGGGAGCCTTTCTTTATGGATGCTTTTGAGCGTAGCTGAAAAGTGCAATGGAAGCCGCGACAGTGGCGTTCAGTGATTCCACGCCATCGGTCGGAACAGAGAGGCGGTTGAGTCCTTTAATTCCACTGAATCCAGGGCCTTCTTCACCAATCACCAGACGCACGTTTTTCGGCCAGTTGAATTTCGCAACGTTCTCGCCCTTCATATCTAAAGCATAGATGTCGCTGTGAGTTTGTACGAACTCAGTAAACTTTCCGATTTTAACAAGGGGAAGCTTCAACAAAGCGCCCGCTGAAGCCTTGATCGCCTTTGGATGGTAAGGCGAGCAGCTTTCTTCCGTCAGGATGATCTTGCTTGCCTTAAATGCCAAAGCAGAGCGTACGAGGGCGCCTAAATTGGAAGGATCCCCAAGGGGAGCGATAACTTCTAAACCTTGTGCTTTAGCGGAGCTATCTAGGGGTTCTAGAGCCTTGGGTTCAAGCACCAAAAGATTGTAGTGAGTACCGACCACATCGATCTCGTTAAAGAGAGCTTTCGGCAGCTTAAACACCGGAATGCGCTTCGTTTTTGAAATCGGATGAGTCAAAGTCACTGACTTCAAATCTTCATGTACGATTTCCGCTTTAATCGTGAAGTTGGGATTGAGCATGAATTCCTGAATAAGCTTTTCGCCCATCAAGATAAACTCACCGTGTTTTTTGATACCACGAGAGTTTGCAAGATCCATCCAGCGGCGGAAGTGGTCGTTGGTCTTAGAAGAAATCTCAATCATTTGTAAACCGCCCAACGTCTTTTCTCTTCGCTTGAAAGCTCATCCATCAACAGCTCTTCGCCTTCGTCTTCTTCAGGCAGGGGAGCGTTTTTGATTTTTTCATAAACCACCATACGGCGCTCATGAGGCGTGTTTGGCAAAGAGTAAGCTGTGTCTTCAACGAGTTTATAGTACTCGCCCCAAGTTTTTGCCGCCATGGCAATTTCAGGATCAACTCCTGGGCCTTTCATGAAGTACACGCGGCCGCCCACATTCAAGCAGCTGAGCACATTACCCAAAGTGTTGCCGATATCTTCTACGGCGCGAGTGATGGCGCCATTAACCGGGTACACGCAATGCTTGTTGATATTGCGACCCAAGATATCCAAGTTTTTAAGTTTCATTTCTGAACGCACGTGTTTTAAAAACTCCACACGACGTTGCACGCCTTCGCCCAAAAGAATTTGTTCGTCAGGGTACATGATCTTCAAAGGAATGCCTGGGAAACCAGGACCTGTGCCGACATCAAGAAGCGGGAATTGAAGTTTGGTGTACTTCATGATGATGATGCTATCGATGAAGTGCTTGATTGCGATGTCTTTTAATTTCAACAAGCGCGTGAAGTTTTCTTTTTCTTGATTCAACATCAACAGGCGATAGAAGTGGGCCAGTTGCATACGTTGTTGGTGGCTCACCAAATTGAAATCATGATTGCGAAAAATATCTGCCAAACGGTCGTTGGCTTCATTGATATCAAAAATGGATTCTGGCTTTTTATGACGTCCCTTTTGCTCAGCAGGGGCTGCAGCAGCAAACTTTGAACCCATCGCTTGAGCGCGAGCTTCCTGACGGGCCTTATAGGGACTGTAGTTGGTTTTATTCTTATGTGCCATGTGAAGGCATTTATAATGGTTTTTCCCTGAATTTTAAAGGGCTTAGGCCCTTTGCGTGTAAAAAGGGAGTGACTGGCAAAGGTACGGACACACTTTTGGTAGCGCAGATGCACAACCAAAAGTGTGTCCGTACCTTTGGAACTGCCTTTGGCGCTATGGGCTAAGGGGCGCAAATCCTTGAAAATAGGGGATTTTAGCTAGATAACTGAGGGT
>JAGIAF010000030.1:0-12277 GCA_017745015.1 Bdellovibrio sp.
GAGTAGTATTTAAACTCGCGCGTATTCAACATTGTCTCAAGACCCTGATCGACGTCTTTCACGTAGTCGTTGGATTTACTAGCATCGCCGCCAGCTTGAGCCACGTCTTCGCCATTACCTCGACCTTCGCCTTGGCCGGCATCAATCTTTGCTTTGCGGTCAGCGACTTTCTGTCTTTCCAGAGCTTCGCTGGCATCAAAGTTTTTGAAAAGCTCGCGAGCGATCTTTTCTTTCTGTTCCTCAGTCGCAGGTTTCTCAGTGGATTTGGTTTTACCATCTCCCTTAGGACCTGACGCAACCTTCGGCGCAGATTTTTTTACGTTTTGAAACTCACCGCGTTCTTTCGCAATTGTTTGCTTAGTTACGGTTTGATTTTTCGCGCTCAAAAAGCGTGAGTCCACTGGCTCAGTTTCATTGATAGAGTTCTCACTCTGTTCAACAACCTGATTAGCAGGCATTTGTTCGAGTTTCTTTTGCAAAGCCTCGGCTTGCGCCATTTTTTGCAAATCTTCTGGTGTGATCAAATCAATGCTGACGTTCTGAGATTTCGGCGGCTCCGGATGCAAGGTCTCAAACAAAAATAAACCTGCTACCACTAAAATGTGGACAGCAAGTGAGAGCAGCACATACTTTTTGAAAGACGGTGACTTCTTCATAGGACCTCACCCCTTCCTATCGGTATTATGACACCCAAGAATGAGTCTGGGGTGAGCCAGGTCCTAAATTTTCGACTGAGGTCTAGGCCCGGACTTTGACGTGACATGGTTCTTTGGGTGACAATTGTAAATCTATGAAATTTGACTGCTGGTATTTAACAGACAAAGGCCTCAAGCGTGAATCAAATCAGGATTCCTGCCTCGTTAATAAAGAGCTTGGGCTTTTTATTGTTGCCGACGGTATGGGTGGACACTCTGGCGGCGAAGTCGCTTCCAGCATGGCTGTTGAGACGGTGGAAGAAATCATGCTTCAAGCAGAAGCGCCTTCGAAGTCCCCACGGGAATTGATTCAACAATCTTACGAAGAATCTTCTCGTCGCATTTACGATAAAGCAGCAAATGAACGTCCCGAATTAACCGGAATGGGGACCACAATGGTCATGGCTTACTTGCGTGGTAAGCATCTCTATGTGGGTAATGTCGGAGACTCGCGCTGTTATATGTTCAAAAAGCCGAACTTATGGCAGATTACTGAAGATCATTCTTTAATCAATGAACAATTAAGAGCCGGCGTGATGAGTGAAGAGCAGATTCGCCAGTTGGTAGGCAGAAACGTTATCACTCGCAGCGTTGGCTATGAGCGTGAAACTTATCCCGATATCATTGAACGCGAAGTGGCGCCGGGCGAAATGTTTTTGCTTTGTTCGGATGGTTTGTCAGGTTTGGTAGAAGATAAGAAAATTTCTGAGATTTTGAATAAAAATACGCCTGACAAGATCGTAAAAGCTTGTGTAGAACAAGCCCTGGCGAATGGCGGAGATGATAACGTCACTGTGATGTTGATCGTTTTCCACGAGTAATTTTGCGATATGCTAGTCCGATGGACTACGTTGGTTACCTTAGGAGATTTGGGATTTGGATAAAAAGAAAGTCACGCTATTTATAGTGAGCAATCAGACGGGTAAAACCCGTAAGCTTGTGCTCTCGGCGGCATGGCTTAAGGCCATTTCTTTTATCTCTGCAGTTGTGATCATTATTTTCGCGGCCGGTATGGTCGACTATTTCGGTTTGCTTTTGCAAGCCATGGAAAATAAACGTCTTAAAGCTGAAAATGCTCAACTCGTTAAGCAATTCCAAATCGTTGAATCCAAAGTGAGTGCTCTTGAGAACTCTTTGGAGCGTGTGAAAACATTCACGACAAAACTGAAATTGATCACTAACGTCGATGCTGAAGATCGAATCACTAAGTTGACGATGGGTCCGAAGCCAGCCCCCGGACAGCCGGTTGAAGAGTACGAACCGATGGAAGCTCGTGACGATGGTGAAGCACTGACTCAACAAGACCAAGTCTTTGCGAACAAAAAGCCACTCAACGATCAGATCGGGGAGTTGGCGAACGAAACGGCAGATAAGGACTATGCGTCTTTGGTTATCAGAATTGATAAAGCCGTTAAGGAAACTCAACTCAAAGAACAAAGTGTTATCGATCTGTGGGAGAGCTTGTCTGAACGTCAAAGCTTGTTGAATGCCACTCCAAATATCAAACCTTCCAAAGGTTGGATCACGTCGCGCTTCGGTTACAGAACTTCGCCGTTCACAGGAAAGACAACTCTGCATGCAGGTCTTGATATCGCTGCCGCTCCGGGCTCGCCGATCTACGCTCCAGCTGATGGTGTAGTGATCTTCGCAAGTTACGATGAAGGTTACGGTAAACTTGTCAGTATCGACCACGGTTTCGGTGTAACGACACGTTTCGGTCATATGTCACAAATCTACGTTCAAGTTGGACAAAGAATTAACAAGTGGGATGTCATCGGTGCGGTCGGTAACACCGGTCGTTCAACAGGTCCTCACTGTCACTATGAAGTAAGAATCAACGGCACACCTGTTGATCCGATCAACTATATCTTAGACGAGTAGTCGTCGGCCGGTGAAAAAGGCCCTGCTGACTTCGTTGTCGGGCCTTTTCCTTCTCTGCGACGTGCTGACCAGCACGCCTCCGTTTCGGAAAAACCCCTCCGCCTTGCATCAGGACCTTTTTGACCAGCCTCATTGAGGTTGGTAGGATTTGAGAAGGAGGCTTTATGAAATCTCTTCTTTTTATTTCTCTTATCTTTGCTTCTTCCGTTTCCAAGGCGGCGTTGCCTCCGCAGTTTTCTGAGTGCATGAAAGTCGATAGCTCGGCGATGTCCATTTACGATGTGAAGGATATTGCTAAAGTTGCGAAGGTGAATTACTGCCAAAATCAGATGGGCATGACTAATAAGTACGACACGATTGATCTACTTAAAAGTCGCAACGTCCAAGTCGCCATCTCCATTGGAAAAACCACATACACTCGGGAGGATTTACTAGAGATGGCAAAGGCGGGGCCTTACCTTCTTTATGTTGATAGCAATCGCATTGCAAAGGAATACCTGGCAGAACTGAGTGCGGCTGGAGTGCAGTTGGCTGTGATGAGTGGATCTGCGGGCTTGGCCCAAGCCGATCTTATGACCTTGGCCAAAGTAAAACCGTATGTCTATAACGTGAATTCAGCAGTGAATAAGGAAGACCTGAAAGCCCTGGTCGGAGCGGGAGTCAATGTTGTGATCCGCTCAAATCAATCAGGGCTTGCGAAAGAAGACTTAGTCGAAGTGGCGAAGGTCAACCCTGACTTGCTGACCTTCTCTCCCTAGCTAGTTCATGACGGATACTGCAGGCACTGGGCACTGCAATTCTTTAAGTTTCGCGCTGATCAAGTTCGCGTCCTTTTGGTAACCTTTTTGGATTAATGTTTTCTTAGCATCATCGATCAAAGAAAGACGCGTTTGGCGACCACTCAAATCTGAAATGCCACGGCACGAAGACACAACCGATGTATCCATCTTAACATCAAGAACCGGATCAATCATATCGCAGAAGAATTGGATCGCGCCCAAGTGATCCATCGCTGCGCTCCAGTCAAGCCAAGCATTTTCGAGTTGTTGGCAGGCAATTTCATTTTCGCGCGAACCGATCGGTAAGTTTGCAGTCGTCAAAGTTTCCAAGTTCTTCATGCGTTTTGTATCTTCAATTTGCTTCTTCGGATCTGGATAGTAACCACCATTAGGTGTCATAACCAATGTTTTACCTTGGCCCGAATCAGTAAGACTGTAAGAGCCTGAACGCAACGCTGACACGCCTTGAAGAAAGGCAGAGACGGCGCGGTCATGCATTGATTTTGTATGTTCAATCCATGCAAGCACAGGAGGCTTACCGAAACTCCACGCACTGCGCGCACCAAACAAGCCGTCCTTCAAAATCACCATGCGTTGCGCAAGCTCAGAGCGATCGATGATGGAATTATCTTTGGCCAGTTCCTGCATCGCTTTTTCAACACGTTTTACAGTCGTTTGTTGAACTTGGATTTTTGCGTATTGAGCTTTCCAGCTCACGTACTCATTGCTTTGTGCAAGCTCTGCTTCCAAAGCGACTTGATTATTGCTCAACATCGCGGAAGTCGTAGTGATAGCTTGGCGAATACCTGTGATCCACGAGCGACCGGCTTGCGCGCAGGTCTTCAAGGCAGCATCACTCATCGAAGCTTTCGGAGCATTTTCTGAAATACGTTTTACAGATTGTGTATTCAGAGCTCGCAATGTGACAGCTTGAAGTTTTTGTGATTTATCGCCTTGAGCTACAGCGGCTTCGAGATTGCTAAATGCAGATGACGGAAATGATTTGCCATCTTTACCCCAGTTCACAAGTTCTTGCGCGAGAGTACAAACCATCAAATCGTCACCGTTCTCTGTGATTTGCGTATTCACGGTATTGAAGTCCGTCGTGTCGTTTGTAAGTTGTTTGTTGATCGCAGTGAAGTCTTTCACCTTTACTTGGCGATAGTTCAACAATGAAAGAAGCTCGCGTGAGGGTTTACCAAATTTTGCTTTGTAAAGATCCACGTCTTTTTCAAGCTCTTTTGTGATCTTTTCGATTTTGCCACTTTGAGCAAGCTGCATGAAACGAACTTTCTTAGCAACCTTCGTGTATTGGCAAGTATTCTGAAGAAGAGCTTTGCGATGATCTGGGTTTGTCATATCCAAAGTATTATTGTCGATCATTTTAGAGATCGCAGAAATACCTGAAGTCACAACTGCTCCACCAATAACAAACGGCAAGGCCGGTGCTAAAGCAGCATTCATTGTAACTGCTAAAAGTGCGTAAGGTGAAAGACCATTGATCACGTCATTCAACGCCAATAAAACTTTACCTGTCGACATTGTTTGACGACCGCATTTTGAATTTGTGAAGGCGCTGTTGTTTAAGATGCCACCGATATTGGAGACGGCATTTAGTGAAGTTGTCATTGATTGATCAATGCTTCCCAAGTCAGCAGAAGTGGGCGGTTGTTGGAGCATTCCTGGATTTTGAGTGGCGCCCATTCCCATCAAGCCCATTAAAAGCTTCACGTTATCTTCAAGAACTTTGCCGTTTTGCTCAAGTGATTTTGCTCCTGAGTTGTTTGCACACTCTGGAGTTGTTCTGACCTCTCTTGTAAGAGCATCGATTGCGGCAATGAGCTCTGCATGAGGGCGATTGTCGAACAGAGGACAACTGTACGCTTCCGCGACTTTCGCTGGAGCCATGGTAGGTCTATTTGCAGGTTGTGTTTGAACGTTGCTGCTACCGCTGCTGGAAGATCGGCTATTATTACCCCAGCCACTGCTGCTGTCGAAGCCGCTGCGCTGCTGTGACTGTTGCTGTGTACGTTTTGGTGTCGGCGATGGGGAGGGATTCGTTGAAGGCATCGAAGGATTTGTTGGGCCCAATCCCGTGTCGTCGACTTTAACATCAAGAGTGTTTGTATCGGAGTCCTTATCTTCAGGAAAAAGATCGAGCGGAAAAATAGCAGTCAGATCAGCTGGAGCGGCATGAGCCCAGTGAGGTGCTTGAGGGACGATAAAACTCATCGTCAAAGTCGCCAGAAGGACGCCTCTTTTAACGTTCAACTTTTTCATGTTTAGCACTCCGTATTTGTGTCTAACATTTCTTCGAGTAACCAATTGCGCGCGCCAAAATGAGGCACAGCTCAGCCAGTCGTTTGGTATAACCCTTTGAAAAGACTGGAAGGTCTGTGAACTCTCAATGGTCGCTCGCAATGTCGTGGAAATGGTTGTGCAAAAAGGGTCCCGGACTGAAACGTGGCCTTGGGGTGGTGTCGAATTATCGTCTAGTCCTATGACAAACGGTCACCTTTTGGCCATTTTTGTAAGGAGTCCGTGTTAATTGCAGCTGATCTCAAAATTAATGGGACTTCGAGCTCAAAGAGTGGAACGCTATTTGTATAAGGAAGTTGTATGGGATATTTAGTTTCATTCATTTTCTTAGTAATAACGTGCCTCGCAGGCAAATGCATGGCTGGTGTAAGTCTTCAGAACACCAAACCCCTAGTTATTCCGGTAGACAATGTAACTCCTAAGATCACTAAAGATGACGTGGCAAAAGTCATCCCGACAGACATCTCTAAAGATGAGACGACGGGCAATATGATGGGGCGTATCGCCGACCGCTCATTCAATCTTTGGTTTAATTCCGACACTATTCAAGAAAGTCTATTGGGTCGCGTAGTTCAAGAAACTCAAGAGACACTAAAAACTGACGTGGTTGTTCCAGCTTCTTCTAAGCAGGGTACTTCTCACAAATTCTCATTTAGAGTTGAAGCGTTCCAAACTCTTGCGAAGATGGAATACAAAGGCTGGATGAATGCTGCCATTAATTATAACGCTCGTGCCGCAGAAACCGACGTTGAAATCAAAGAAAAAGTCTTCACAGACAAGAGCTTAATCCTCAGTCATAAGGGAACTAGTAAACAAGGCCTATCAATGATTGGTCTTGCTTGGCAGTGGTAATAGTCCTACCCTTAGTTCATGGAAAAAATAGTATTCATCTCTGGGAAAAGAACTCCCTTTGGAGCCTTTGGCGGATCTCTAAAGGATGTATCTACAACTGATCTTGGTGTGGTTGCTGCCAAAGCCACTCTTGAACAAGCCGGCGTTTCAGCTGACAAAATCGATCACGTAGTTTTTGGTAATGTCGTTCAGTCTGATGCCGATGCCGCTTATCTTCCTCGACATATTGGTTTGAAAACAGGTGTACCTGTGAATGTAGGCGCATTCTCTGTGAATCGTCTTTGCGGCAGCGGTTTCCAATCATGGGTGAACGCTGTGCAAATGATTCAATGTGGAGAGGCTACAGCGGTTCTTGCTGGCGGTGTTGAACATATGTCACGCATTCCTTATGTCGCTCGCAAAGTTCGCTTTGATGGTATGCGCATGGGGAACTTCGAACTAGAAGATCTGATGACGGGCGCGTTGACAGACACATACTCTGGCACTCCGATGGCAATCACTGCAGAAAATTTGGCAGTGAAGTACGGCATCACTCGCGAGCAAGCAGATAAATACTCAATCCAATCACAAACTCGCTTTAAAGCAGCTTTCGATAAAGGTGTTTTCAAAGAAGAGATTTGCCCGGTAACCGTAGAGACTCGTAAGGGTTCAGTTGTCATTGATAAAGACGAACATCCAAAACCAGATTCTACTTTAGAAAAACTTGCGACAATGAAACCAGTCTTTAAAAAAGACGGTATCGTAACAGCAGCGGGTGCTTCAGGCATCGTTGACGGTGCGGCATGTTCATTGTTGATGAGCGAAAGCAAAGCCAAAGAGTTGGGCTTAAAACCATTGGCAAGAATCGTAAGCTACGCATCGGTAGGTTGTGAACCTTCGAGCATGGGTATCGGTCCCGCAGGTGCAGCTCGGATGGCTTTGCAAAAAGCTGGAATGAAGCTTGAGCAAATGGATCTAGTCGAAGTGAACGAAGCTTTCGCCGCTCAGTACCTAGCGGTAGAAAAAGAATTGGGTCTTGATCCGGCAAAAACGAACGTGAACGGTGGCGCGATTGCAGTAGGACATCCTTTGGGAGCATCCGGAACTCGCATCATGAATCACTTGGTTTATGAACTTCACCGCAGAAACGCAAAATACGCCTTAGGCTCAGCCTGCATCGGCGGCGGCCAAGGCATAGCCATCATCATCGAAAAAATTTAAAAGGTACGCCGTACCTTTTGGGGTGCGGCGTGGCAATATTGGCATGCTAGTACGACAGAAATAGGTAATTAATGGAAAACGGACTGAATTTGCACCAACGAGTGGCTCTGATCGCAGGGCCTATGACGACGACGGTTTCTAGTATCGTGTTGAATCTTACAAGAATGGGCGCGGACTGCGTGATTCTGGATCCAGATAAGACTGTCGCTTCTCCATTCATTAACCAAATCAATGATGCTCGCGAGATCAGCGACAAATACGGTCGCGCGATGGCGATTCAAACTGAATTGAAAACGGCTGAGCAAATTAAAGATGCTGTTGGTAAAGCTGCGCAAACTTTCGGTGGCTTGGATATTTTCATTGATGCCAACATGGCGCAAAAGCCAACTCCAATCCGTATGGATGGTAACATCGATAGCGTGGATGAATTGTTGGACCGCCATTTGAAATTGCCTTTGATGCTTACTCAAGGAGTTATTGGCTACCTTAAGAGCAGAAAAAAAGGTCGTATCATTTTCTTAATGAACGAATCCCCTGTGGCAAAAATCAAAGAAGACGTGATGGCGCAAGCGGCACGTACAGGATTGATTCAATTTGCTTCAGCTTTGGCAAAGCAAACTGCTGAATTCAACGTAACTGTGAACACACTGACAGTGGCTTTGACCGAAGAGTACATCTTAGCTCATGACCCTGAATCAAAATCCATCAAAGAAGCCATGGAGAAAATGAAATCTGTGGATCCGTCTTTGAAGATCACTGAAGCTGATAAGATTTCGCAGACAGTGGCCTTCCTGGTAAGTCCCATGGGCGCTACAATGAATGGTCAAAAGTTCGCTTTGTCATAAGGTCCTTCAATGAATCTGTTCTTTCGTTTGATTTATACCATGTTGATGTCACGCTTCCGCAGCAAAGTGGGAGCGCTTGACGAATGCCGCACGCCTTATCGTTGCTTCCCGACGGACTGTGATGTTCTGGGGCATATCAATAACGGCGTATATTTCTCGATGCAGGATCTAGCGCGCATCGATTATATGATTCGCATGGGAGCAGCGCCTAAATTTTCTGCCAATGGCTGGTATCCAGTTGTCGCTGCAGAACGCATGCGTTTTAAGAAATCTATCAAGCCCTTTCAAAAATTTGAAATCTCCACGAGGTTGGCTCACTGGGACGATAAATATACCTATATCGAGCACAAGTTCTTGGTAAAAGGGGAGCCAGTGGCTTGGGGTATGATCCGCGCACGCTTCTTAAAAAAATCCGGTGGCTTAGTTTCGACTGAAGAGTTGCTGGGTGTTTTAGGAATTCCTCTGCAAAAGCCCGAAATGCCAGCTCACTTAAAAGCTTGGGCTGAAGCTGAAGATCGGCATATCGAAGCGGTCCTTCCAAGTAAGGCATAAGTCCTGACTTTCTGCGCACGTTGCGGGGATAGCAAACCAAATTCTTCGTAATGACGAATCATTCTTTTGGTGAGGCCGGTCTTCGTTTCAACATCTTTAATGTTCATTGAAATCTCCTTTCCCAGATGAGAGCGGTCGAAGCTTCGAGTTGGTTTTGCCAGGGCAACCGTTGGTCGTATATCTCAATCAAAAATCCGGAGTCGAATCCAACAGTGGCTACTGGATGAAAAACTAAAAAAGCCCTTCGTTGAGAAGGGCTTTGGATATTTCTTTGAGTATTTCGTAACATTCACTGCCGACGTCGGCAGTGAAATGATCTGTCATGTAATCTATTAAATATTTTGCGAACGCAGGATTTTATCTGCTTTTTCGAATTCTTCAGGGGCAACGTAGATACGATCGATGATACGCGTACCTTCGTAGCGTCTGAAGATCTCAGTGGACTGATTGATTGGAGTTGGTTTGCTCCATGGGTCCAAGTTATCGACGACGAAGATTTGGGCTGCACGTTCTTCTGGAGAAGCCGTGTGGTACTTCGACAAACGTGCCTTAGAGCTGGCCCAGATAACTTCTATGCCTTCTTTTTCCAACGCGTTCTTAACCATCTCAGGACGGTCAGACTCCGTCGTATTATGCTGCTCGAGCAAAACTTTAAACGGACGACGTTGAGCAATGCGTTTTGCCCAAGGGTTTTCGACGCTGCGAAGGTGCTCGTGCAGGCGGTAGTCATTGTACAAAGTGTATTCGTTGATATCGCCAGGTAATTTGAATGTGCAGTCTGGAGACGTCAGGTAACGATTCAGCATCTCTTCATAGATGATACTCTTATGATGTCCGTAAACCATCAAATGCATATGATGGCGAGAGATCAAAAAGTCGTCGAAGGAATACAAAGCTCGGCGGTTCATGGCCAAGTACATTTTGTTTTCTACGCGGTGGAAGGTCATGTTTTGGATCAACCAGTTCGAATCGATTTTACCGTAGTTCGTGCCGCAGAAGTAAGAATCACGCTCCAGGTAATCCATACGGTCCGCATCGATCTCACTTGATACCAGTTGCGAAAGAATAGGGCGGTAGTCAACACCTGCATCGACGAAGAAATCATCAGGGCAGTGCAGAGCTTTATCGATCAAGCAAGCCACATGAATCGGAGAGATATCTGGGAAGTGCTTTTTGATCGTCTCAGAGATATTGGAGTCAGTAACGTAACGAATCGTGTAGTCTTCGTGATTCGCACGGCGATTTTTGTACATCACTGTGTGCGCGATGTCGTCGTACTTCGTTTCTTCTTCGTACAACTTAATCTTCAATTCCGAAAGCTCCGGCATCACTTGCTCAGTTGTATGAGAAAGAGGACCGTGACCCACGTCATGCAGAAGGGCTGCAAGACGCACAGTTTGGCGCAAGCGAGTTTTCACAGAAGGTTTTGAGAATGGATAGACCTTAAAAATAGAATCGAAAACCATTCCAACTAAGTGGCACACACCGACAGAGTGCAAATAGCGATTGTGTGTAGCACCTGGGAAGCTCATCTCAGAGAAGCCAAGTTGCTTAATTGCGCGAAGACGTTGGTATTCAGCCGTATCTAAGATAGCGACTTCAGGTTCTGCATAATATATAGAGCCGTGAACGGGATCGCGAATTTCCACTTTAGTACCTCCGAGACAGTCCTACGTATCAATGTTTGAGGCATTTCTGTCAACCCTGGAGCGGGGGTAAGTTGTTGATTTTACAAGGGATACTACCTATAGGGGCTTATTGCGTTTCAGCTCCAATATATAGGACCTAGGACCAGAAGTGTAAAAAAATGATACGTATCACTTTAGGAATTTCTGGCAACTCCGATGAGTAAGGTAACAGGTGAACTGCCCAACGGTACCAAGTAGGTACCTCGAGTTTCAAGGATCGAAACTCGGTAAATCTTCAAGGAGGAGGAATTATGGGTTTGAGAATTAACACGAACACAGCTTCGTTGAACGCACAAAGAGTTTTGTGGGGCACGAAGATTGGTCTTGATAAGAGCATGGAAAAGCTCGCTTCAGGATTCCGTATCAACCGCGCTGGTGACGATGCTGCCGGTCTAGCGATCTCTGAGAATTTGAAAGCTCAAGTTCGCGGTCTAAAACAAGCGTCACGCAATGCTCAAGACGGTATCTCTCTAGTCCAAGTGGCTGAGGGTTCCATGAATGAGATCTCTTCGATCTTAATCCGTCTCAGAGAGTTGTCTGTACAAGCAGCTTCTGACACTGTCGGACCGACTGAGCGTCAGTTCCTAAACGTAGAGTATGATCAACTGGTATCAGAGATCGACCGTATCTCCGAAGGTACAGAGTTCAACGGAACTCAACTTTTGGCGGGTGTTGGTTCTATCTTGGACTTCCAAGTTGGTACTAGAAATAATCCAGAAATCGACCGTATCTCTTTCGACGCATCAAAAGCAGACGCTAACTCTGCAGCACTTGGTGTAAACTTGACGTCAGTTGCAGATAAAGCTTCAGCACAAAATGCTCTAGCAGCAATCGACCAAGCGATCGTGAGTGTCTCTGCAATGCGCGCAGACTTCGGTGCGATCCAAAATCGTCTCCAATCAACTGTTTCTAATATCCAAGTTTCAGTTGAGAACATGTCAGCCGCTAACTCTCGTATCAGAGACGTAGACGTTGCTGAAGAGACTTCAGAAATGACTAGAAATAATATCTTGTTGCAAGCAGGTACTAGCGTACTAGCACAAGCGAACCAACAAGCTAACGTAGCACTTGGACTCTTGAACAAATCTTTCCAAGGTTAGTCTAACGAACTTATCCTAACAAGGATGCTAGGGTAAGTTCTGACTCAACTTCCAAGAAAGATTCCGGTTCCCGATCTTATCTTCAATGATCAAGATCACCCTCAAGAGAATCGCCACTGCGGTGGTGGATTCCGAGTGTATATAAGCCCGAAGCTCTATTTATATGAGCTGACAATTTGATCTGTTTCCTGCGACGTGCCCCCCACAGAGATGTGGGGGACCACATTTCTCAAATTTCGATTTTTGAGAATGGGAAGATAGACGGGTGGATTTTTGTATCTGTATTTTCCGGCGACTTCTTCGTCGATGGCATTCGTGACGACGTCCAGACCTATCGCGACCTCTACAATATCCAGCGGCTGGAGG
>JAGIAF010000030.1:12287-17616 GCA_017745015.1 Bdellovibrio sp.
CTCTTGCTGTGATTTATTTGCGCACTCTTTGCGCTCGTTACGTTCAAAAAAGTTCTTCAGAAAAATTCTAAAAAATAAAAAAAGAAAAGTGAAAACTGGACTCGAGATCACTGACATTTGTGTCGATGAGTAAAGCGGAGCTTAGTAGCAAGTCTCCTGTCTGCACTCTGACTACATCAGAGTAGGCAATTATTAATTTAACAGGTGCACGGATCGCGCCTTATGCCAATGGATGGCAACACTTCACGGAGGAAGAAACATTATGCACGGAGGATAGAATGGGATTAAGAATTGGAACGAACGTGTCAGCATTGAATGCACAAAAAAACCTCTACATGACACGAATCAACGCAGACAGATCTATGGCAAGATTGGCTTCTGGACAAAGAATCAATCAAGCTGCTGACGATGCTGCGGGACTTGCGATCAGCGAAAACCTAAAAGGTCAAATTCGCGGTATGCGACAAGCAAACAGAAATGCCAACGATGGTATTTCACTCGTGCAAGTAGCAGAGGGAAGTTTGAATGAAGTCTCCAACATGCTCATTCGTTTGAGAGAGTTGGGCGTTCAAGCATCATCTGACACTATTGGACAGACAGAAAGACAGTTCTTGGATGTTGAGTATCAACAGTTGAAATCTGAGATTCAGCGTGTAACTGAATCAACGAAGTTCAACGGTTACGATCTCCTTAACGGAACTGGCGGTATGATTGATATTCAAGTCGGTGTGAACAACGATCCTTTCCAAGATCGTATTAGCTTCAACTCTGGCGCTGCCAACTCATCGTTAGATGCTTTGGGGCTTACAGCGGAAACGGTTGGAACTAAAGAAGGTGCACAAATCAGCTTGAGCACAATTGATAACGCATTAACATCGGTGAACGCGATTCGCGCGAACTTCGGTGCCCTTCAAAATCGTTTGGTATCAACATCTAATAACTTGTTGATCGCAGATGAAAACTTGTCGGCAGCGAACTCTCGAATCAGAGACACTGACGTAGCGGCTGAGACTTCTGAAATGACAAGAAATCAAATCTTGTTGCAAGCAGGTGTTTCTGTCCTGGGACAAGCAAATCAGTCTCAACAATTGGCTCTTAAACTATTGGGCTAATAGAGATCTAAGACTTAGATGGAGAAGGCTCGGGGTTTCCTCGGGCCTTTTCTATTTGGGGTTTCAGTTGATTTTCAACTGCTTAATTGGCGCTATGAGCAATGGGATTGTTGTTGATTCGGGGGGCTAAAGCTGGAATTTAGATCTCATGAAGATACTTCTCTCCGTAGCTCTATCTCTGGTACTTTCTGCGCCTGCTTTTGCGGTGTGGGATTTGAATGACGTTTCTTACTTGATGCCGCTTCCGGCGAAAGTTGGACCCGACAATCTGTTGGGTTTGGAAGCTCCGGGAAAAGGCGGACCTTTGTTGCCGCCCAAATTCTTGGATACTATTCCAATTCTTACAGTTACTCACACTCAAGATCAGATCGTGGAAACGTTGCGTGTTCTTGGAATGCGTATCGACCCTTGCTTCCCCCTTCCCACTCCTCAATCTTGCCAACGTCAACTCCGTCTTGTGTGGCAGCCGATTGAAGAAGGTCGTTTCAAAGCGCAAACAGTGGATGCAGCTTTGCACAGCTTCTATGTATTGACGGATGATGAGTTCGTCTCTTTGTTAAAAGATCTGGCTGCTTGGAAAAAGAAGTTCAACGTCAACACGACGGGTATGCCGTTGCAAGTTCATCCGGCATGGGTAGGAGCGGGCGATAGCAGTCCGGCATTTGCTGACTTCAGCGTGATTATCAAAAAATACGCCGGTCAGGGTAACTTGACTCGCGTGACGGCGATGGTTTTGCGAGGTGCCGGTGATATGTGGGGCTTTCAAGGTTTTGAAGTCCGAAATGGCCGTTTGCAGTTCATTAAAGTTCCGCGCACAGATAAGGCGGCTCAAGCCTTCGTCAATCGCGCTGTCCCTGCCGATCACTTTGAACAAGGCATGATCGCACCAGAACCGGTTGGCGAAGATACGATCAATAAAATCATCGTAAACTCATCACGTCTTGAAACTGGCAATGAAGAATTGATTCGTAAAGAAGTTCGCGCTGCCTATCGCATTGAGAATCCTCATGTGTTTAATCCAGAAAACATGGATTGTGTAAACTGCCATGTTGCGCAGATGACTCGCGAATGGGTAACACGTAAGCGTTCTGACATTGGTATCAATGATCTCTGGCAGTCATTTGGCTATCAGAATCCGCGTTACAACATGTCTAACGTCACTCCAATTCTTGGCCATACACAAAACTTGCGTGCCTTCGGGTACTTCATCGAAAACGTAGCCATCAGCCAACGTGTGATCAACGAATCGGCTGAGGTAGCTGACACAATTAATCAGTACTTCTCTTCCAATAAATAAATTCAAAAAATCATGAGCGGCAGCAATGCCGCATTTGTCTTTCATCGCACGACTTGCGTCCGAGCCTGAGTTAGGTCCGAATAGAGGAAACAAAGTTTCCAATTAAGGAACGATTCATCACTAAAGGAGTAGGACGATGAAGAAGTTATTGCTCGTTTTGGCGGTTGGCTTGGCAGGGATGGCAGCTAAAGCTGATGATACTATGTTAACACCTATGGATAATGAGATGCAGGCACAGGGCGCTTTCTGGCTTTGCGGAATGCATTTCAAAGGCATGGCAAAAGGTTTTAAAATTGTAGCAGGTCATTTTAAATCGACGG
The DNA here is from genome assembly GCA_017745015.1 of Bdellovibrio sp. Taxonomy (GTDB): domain Bacteria; phylum Bdellovibrionota; class Bdellovibrionia; order Bdellovibrionales; family Bdellovibrionaceae; genus Bdellovibrio. Next base: position 15,017 of record JAGIAF010000030.1, read on the forward strand.
CATATGGTACGCTTTCTTGCAAAAGCATCCATGGCGACAAATGGTCAAAAGATGTTAAAATTTCTTTCGGTGCAAAATGTTTGAGCCCGGTTGTTGGTATCGGCTACATGAAATATCATGGTATCGGTACTGAGATCAGTATCTTCAATAAAGATCCAGAAGTTATCTTGGGTAAATACTTAGCGGTAAATGCGCAAGGCGCTGTGATCCTAGGTGCGGGTACATTCAGAGCGGTTAAAGTGGGCTTGCCACAACTTGCGATGAACATGGCTATCCAACTTGATAAAGGCTTCGGCGTGAACGTTGGTATCGACCACCTTTATATCTCTGATAACGGTAGCGAACCAACTCCAACTCCAGAACCACCAACTCCATCTTCAGTAGCTGCAGAGCAATACTAAGAGACGAGTAGAAATAAAAAAAGGGGATCTTAGCAGATCCCCTTTTTTTATTCGCTGATGGCAGATGTGATACTTTCCCACAGGACCGGGCTCAGAAGTTCAGAGCCGATCATCAAAACCGGTTCGGCATCCTTCGCGCGACCTCGTTTAGCTTCTGTCGGTAAATGACCGACGCCGCCAGTTTTTTCAAACCAAGCTTTCCTCATTGCCAATGAGTTCGAAACAAAGACGTGAGGATATCTTTCTAGTTCCTTTTTATTGGAACGACCGTATTCGAAGGTACTCAAGACAGCGAAATTCTTATTGGTTTCCATCGGTTCAAGTTTTTGGAAACCAAGCTCTGTGATGTATTTGAATTTCTGACGACCTGGAGTCTTTGATGTAAAAATAAGATCCAAGTTTCCAGAAAGGAAGTTTGCTTCCAGTTCATTCAGGTCAAATATATCTAAAGTGATCTTCTTAACGCCCACTTCTTCAAAGCACTGACGGGATGTGTTCATGGCAAAGTCAGAAAGACCTTCCAGCGTTCCAATATGCAACTCGCCAACCATTTGGTTGTTGCTGATGCCTTGAAGTTCGGTTTCCAAGCGACGAATGGATTTTTCGAAAATCTCCGATAATTGAAAGGCCACCGTCGTCCAACCAGATTTTCTTTTTGCAGAACGATCTAGCAAAACGATTTTAAGCTCATCTTCAATTTTTGCGATGATTCTGGAAAGTTGTGGCTGACTTAAACCCACGTGAAGGGCTGCTGCCGAAAGATTTTTAAAGTTCACGGCCTTAGAAAGAACGCTCAGTTCATAATAAAGTTGCTGCATGATCTAAAACCTCACGGCTTTCTGATGTAGTTTACAAATGCGATTAGTCCTAACGCCATCGCAAGGACATAACCCACGAAACTCATGGTTGGAATGCCTGCAATGTGGTTTTCCGTATTGTGCACAAAAATGAAGGACGAACTCAAGATCAAAGAGGAAATGATGACTCCAAGAAAGAGCAGATTGAATGAAACCTCGATAGATTTCTTTAGATCTTTCAATTCCGCGACTTTAAGCCTGAAGGCGTGATCTGGGCTGTTGATCTTTCTGAAGAAGAAATTCAGTTGGCGGGGAAGAGCGTTGATGAACGTTCTCGACTCGCGAGCAATCTGAGTCATGTCGTCCATGACTCGCTGTGGACCGAAGTGAGTCTTTGCGAGCTCTCCGGCAAATTGCAGAGAGTATTGAAGGAAGTCGAAGTCTTTATGGATTTTACGACCAATGCCTTCAATGGAAATAATCGATTTGAAGAACATCATCAGCTCAGTTGGCACTTGAAGATGATGGCGAGCTGCGATTCCAGAAGATCTTAAAAGCAATTTACCCAGGTTGACGTTCTTAAGAGTCAAACCATAGTAAGGCGCGATCAACTCACGCAGTTCCTTGGCAAAGAGATCTACGTTCACTCGATCCGTAAAAGGTGCAAGATCCACATACTCGTGAGCCAAGCGATCATAGTCTTCCAGAGAAAGAGCCAAAAGCATATTGGCAATAGCTGCTTGGGTGCGAGTATTTAAACGGCCTACAACACCGAAATCAATCAAACCAATGTGATTGTTGGGAAGAACAAAGAAGTTTCCAGCATGAAGATCACCGTGGAAAAGGCCATCGTGGAAGACCATCTTCAGATAGGCTCCAAGGCCACGTTTGATTACTTCATGGGTGTCGATATCATCACGCAATAAAGCGGACTCATGGCTTAATGGAACGCCAGGGAGGGCTTCCATAACCAGAACGCGCTCTGTGGAGAGTTCCAAATACACTTTCGGAATCTTGATCGTGTCATCGTCTTTAAAGTTTTCTTGGAAACGACGAATGTTATTCGCTTCCACGATAAAGTCGGTTTCAAGTTCTAGAGTTTTGAAGTACTCCTGAACAATGGCGCTTGGACTGAAGGGGCGACTTTCTGGGATGTAAGTCACTAGCAAATCTGCCAACAGATACAAGACATTCAAATCATCATTGATGGTTTGAATAATGCCCGGACGTTGCACTTTCACGACGACTTCTTCGCCGGTCACTAAGCGAGCACGATGGACTTGGGCAATACTAGCGGAACCGAGTGGCTCTGGATTGATCTCAGAAAATTTTTGATAAAGGGAATTGCCGAACTCTTCTTTCAGAACGGTTTCAACCACAGAGAAGGGAATCGGCTGAACGC
>JAGIAF010000310.1 GCA_017745015.1 Bdellovibrio sp.
CCTTCTAACAATGGTGAGTTTTGGCGGTAAGGCCATTGCGATCCTCGCAGTAAATATTGTGAACGTAGCACTCGTTCTCTATTTCTTTCAGGGGTTAGCAGTGTTGGAGGTACTTCTTAATTCGATGCGAGCGGGAACGTTCACACGAGTTCTGGTGTACATAATCTTGGTCGGCCAATTGGTTCTTATTTTGAGCATCGTTGGTTTGATCGATTACTGGTTGGATTTCAGAGGTCGCATTCGCAGAATGTCGGTTCCGAAAAACAGCTAATATAATGGAGATCACATGAAAGTTATTCTTCAAAAAGACGTTAAAGATGTAGGTCGTGTTGGTGAGTTGGTGAACGTATCTGAAGGTTTCGCAAGAAACTTCTTGTTCCCACGTAAATTGGCTGCTGAGGCTACTGAAAAACGCGTAAAAGAGTATGATCACTTGAAACGCGTTGCTGAAGCTAAAAAGAAAAAAGCTTTGGCAGAACGCCAAGAGCTTTTGAACAAAATCAACGGCACAACTGTTTCTTTCAAACTTCAAGCTGGCGCTGATTCAGACAAGCTTTTCGGTACTGTAACAACTACAGATATCTCTAAAGAGCTTCAAAAAATGGGTCACTCTGTTGACCGTCGTGACATCCACTTGGAAGAACCAATCAAAGTATTGGGTCAACACAAAGCGGTTGTACGCTACGCTGAAGGTTTGGAAGCTAAAATCCAAATCGCAGTTGAGCGCGCATAGTTCTGACTCTTACTCTGTAAGAACAGTTCGCGGACAAATTAAATTTGGAAGGGCTCTCGGTAACGAGGGCCCTTTTTTATTTCTGTGACCCCTATTAAATTTTGCTTCGGGCTCCTGCCCTCGGCACTGCGGGCTTCGCAAAGAAATTCCGTCACGGAATTTCTTTGTCAACTTTACCATAAGATTCCGTTATGAAGGCGATTGATTTTTTTATATTGCCCTGGTTCCAAAATGGGTGTTTAACCACCGCCATTGGAGGGGGAATCCAAAATGAAACAAACAAAGTCTCTTAAGTCAGTTCTTGCGCTTGGTGTACTAGCTTCTCTTGCAGCCTGCAGCCCTACACAAAAGGGTTCCAGTCTAAATACTTCTGCAGAATCAAAATCAATTATTGGCGGCTCACCTGTAACTGACGCTGATGTTATCGGCGACACAAAGATTCCTTCTACAATTGCGAGCTCTACAGTAGCTATCTTGACACTGGTGCGGATGGCACCAAACTCGGCGCCAAGTGCTGAGAAAAAAGATACTCCGCAAATGCGCCCAATGGATGCTCAAACTGATGCAAAAGAGCCGCAAATCATGCAGTTCACTTGCACAGGCTCCCTTCTTGCTAACAATGTTGTATTGACGGCTGGTCATTGTGTTTACAAAGCACAACCAGGCGAAAAGGTTATGACTGTGATTGTGTTCACCAAAGATATCAACACGGCTCAAAAAGAAGATATTCGTGTTGTGACCCAAGCTCTTGTTCATCCTGATTACAACAAAACAGGTGAGCATGGCGAAGACATGAATGACGTAGCTCTTATGAAATTCAGTGGCCCATTGGCTTCTGGTTATAAAGTTGCTAACTTTTTGCAAGACGAATCTGTTTTGACTAACCAAGGTATCGTTACTTTGGCTGGTTACGGTTTGACGGATGGTGTGAACAAAACTAGCGACAACATTCTTCGTAAAGTAGATGTGAAAATCGCAGGTGCTTTCGGTAAAACAGAAGTTGTTTTGGATCAATCACAAGGCAAGGGCGCTTGCCACGGTGATTCTGGCGGTCCCGCGTTTGTTACTGTGAACAACATTGAATATGTTTGGGGTATCACGAGCCGTGGTATTGGTAAAGATGGCGCAGATGACTGCTCTCTGTATGCGATCTACACTCGCGTGAAACAACAAGAGACATTCATCCAATCTGCTCTTAAGACTCTTCAACAAAAATAAGAGTTAGATAAATTAGAATCTTTAAAAGGCCAGGCGTAATAACCTGGCTTTTATTTTTTCTGGAATGTTAAGCGGACTTCGCGTCGCTTTCGGCAAGTTCTAGGAACACCTCGTTTAAATAATCCGCCATGATTTCGCGCAAATCATCCAGAGTTAGATCTTCTGGTGTCGTGCCATGTTTTTCTAGTAGCGAGTGGAATTCCCTCTGGATTGGTTCCTGTGGGAGTCCCGTGGCGCCAACCACCGTCTCTACAAGTTCTTTGCTCATGCCCGCCTCCATGCGTGCTGGGTGCTATCCGTGCGCCCATATTCTATGGACTCTTTCACTCAACCAAGGGGTTAAGGCGAACTCAATATAAAAAGGAATATATGCCGTTTGAGCACGGCCTAAGGTCTAGATCTACTTATCGCGGCGATGGCTATACTTTTTGCCCCAGGTACGAGCCTTGGGGAGACACCAATAGAGGAACGGCAAAAGCACGCGACGTGGAAGTAGGCGACGAATATAATAGAACATCTTCGCATCCAGTGTTGCTGGAATCCACAGTGGTGGATTTTCCGTCTTCATAGTCTTCAAAATAATTTTAGCAAGTTTCTCAGAAGTCGTAAGGCTGAGATTCATCATGCGCTCTACAAACGGAGTCATGTTTTGATAAAAGTCAGCGTACGGTCCACTCCAATTGCGTGAAGGGTCTGACAAATCCGTGTGATAGACGTTCCGAAAAGAATTGCTGTGAATAAAGCCTGGCTGCACTAGAGAGATCTGTACACCAAAAGGCCGCATCTCATACCACAACGATTCGCTAGCGCCTTCTAGCGCGTATTTAGAGGCCGAATAAGATGACATCGTTGGCATTGCGAGCATTCCCGCAACCGATGAAACATTGATGATCTTACCTCTGCCTGTTTCGCGCATATATGGCAGCACTCGGCGAATCAAACCCATGGGCCCCAGGTAGTTGGTCTCCATTTGCAGCAGTTCATCTTTTGCCGTCATGTGCTCGATCACGGAACGATAGGAGATCCCGGCATTATTCACCAAGATGTCCACGCCACCCCAAGTTTTGCTGATATCGTTGATCAGGCGTTTGCGTTCCTCCTCTGAAGTGACATCAAGGGAACGAATGTGGAAACGATCGTCTTCAAGAAATTCTTTTTGCAAGATGTGGAGACTTTTTTCGCGCGCAGTAATAACGACGCGATACTCAAGGTGTTGATGTAACAGTCGCGCCAACGCAAGGCCAATACCGGCCGAACAACCCGTGACTAAAACAACGGGCTTATAATGCTGCTGAATCTCACTGCGGTGATAACGTGAAAAAGGCCACATACGTGGCCCTTATTATCCTAGGCTGGAGCGCCAGGAGCAAAGTTTTTCGGTCTGCCGCCTGGCATCGGTGGCGGAGCTTGTGGGGGCGGAAGTGGATTCACTGCCGGTCCTTCAGCTTCAGCATCACGGAAGCGTGCGTACTTCGCGTCGAAACGAAGTTTAACTGTACCTGTGGCACCGTTACGCTGCTTACCGACGATAACTTCGGCCGAACCTGCTTTATCTGGATCGTCCTTATCGTAGTAGTCATCACGATATAGCATCATGATAACGTCGGCATCTTGCTCGATAGATCCGGACTCACGCAGGTCAGAAAGCATCGGACGACGGTCCGCACGACCCTCAACCCCACGATTCAGCTGGGCAAGAGCGATGATCGGAACCTGAAGTTCTTTGGCAATCGATTTCAAACCTTTAGAGATCTCAGCAACCTCTTGCTCACGCGAAGAG
>JAGIAF010000311.1 GCA_017745015.1 Bdellovibrio sp.
TCTCAGTTAAGGGCAATGCCACGAATTTAACTTTGATTGATGTTGATAACGACGGGACATTGGAAATCGTGGCCCCAACTTACGACGATCAAATGGTTCCACGCTTAAATATTTATAAATTCAACCCTGCCACTCGTGGGTTCGATAAAGTCAGTTCTCCAGAAGAGACCCACAAATAAAAAAGCAGGCTATGGAGCCTGCTTTTTACTGTCCTTATTCGTAGTAGTATTTCGGTTCTTCAGTTCGCGCCAGGAGTGTCCCTCGCGGGCTTTGGCATTTATTTGAAACTGTCTCACAGCTTTCTCATGAGCTTTATAATCTTCAGAGAAAACGTGAGTACCGTCGTTCTGGCTCACAAAGAACAAATAATTCGTTTGCGCTGGCTTCATCGCCGCAAGCAATGCCTCACGACCTGGATTTGCGATCGGCCCCGGAGGCAAACCTGGAATCACATAGGTGTTATAACGAGTCGGCGTCAGCAAATCCGCACGGGTGATATTGATTACTATCTTACCCAATGTTTCGGCCTTGCCGTAAATGATCGTTGGATCAGTCTGTAGCTTCATACCCTTTGAGATGCGGTTATGAAAAATCGAAGAAATCATCGGACGCTCTTCGGGAGCTCCCGTTTCTTTTTCGATGATACTTGCCAACGTCACAACTTGATGACGAGTCCACCCCTTCAGAGTAGAAAGAGGAGCCACTTCGTTATACACATACAAAAATCTCTTCACCATGTTGGTGATCAAGGTTCTTGTGTCGGTGTACTTCGTAAGCATGTAAGTCTCCGGGAACAAATAGCCTTCAAGACTGTCCTGTTTTTCACCAAGCAGCGTTTGAATCAATTGGGGGTCACGCACCAAGCGCATGAACTCCGCTGACTGACCGAAACCTTCTTTTTCATAAAGATCCGCAATCTCATAAATGCTCAAGCCTTCGCTCACCGTAAAGCTGCGCGCAATGCTCTTTCCAGAAGTTAGAACTTCTAGGATTTCATCTGGATACATGTTCGTTCGTAACAAGTATTCGCCGACCTTGAGTTTAGAACGTTCATTTTTGATTCGGGCATAAATAGAAAAGAAATACGAATTGCGAATCAGACCTTTTTGCTCAAGGTCTTTAGCGATGGTATTAAAACCTTTCCCAGGCTCTACTTCATAAACCACATCTTGCGCCACTTCACTTGGACGAGAATGCGTGAACTCATAAGCAATGAAGCCCAGGCCCGCTCCGACAGCGGCAACCAAGGCAACAACAGCAAGAACAAATGCGAGAACGGACTTTTTCATTATTTAGTATCCAAATTCATGCCCGGCAAAACTTTTGACGGATCAAAGGCTGTTGGATCTTCCAGGCTTGCCACAGGCACTGTGCAATATTGAATCGCAAAGTGTGCAGAAGCTCTGTCGTTACCAGATTTACCCATACCACCGAATGGCAAACGAGAGCTTGCTCCGTTCGTTGTACGATTCCAGTTCAAAAGACCGACGCGAGCTTTGAAAAGAGCATCTTCATAAAGCTCTTTGTTTTTCGAGAATAGTGCCATCACCAAGCCATAACCTGTGGAATTAACAATTTCCATCGCGTGATCCCAGTTGTCAGTTTGATAGATCGCTACGTTTGGCCCGAAGATTTCAGATTTTTGGTAAACCGAGTTTGGATCAAATTTATTCACTAAGTGAATACTTGGCGTCACATAGTAACCTTTGTTTTTAAGATCCAATGACTTACCACGCATCAAACTTTCACAGTTTTCACGATTCGCGATCTCCTGGAAGCGGATGTATTTCTCAACAGAAGCTGCCGTGATCAGGGGACCCATGAATGTATTTTCAGTCCAGTGACCAATCGAAAGCTTTTTAGCTGCTTGATAGAATCTTTCCGTGAACTCATCAGCAACTTTCGGGTGAACGATGATACGGCTTGTGCACGAGCAACGCTGACCCGCAGTCATGTAAGCGCCAACCAAGCTTTCGTAAACCGCTTTATCAAGATCCGCATCTTCCCAAACGACAGTGGCATTCTTACCGCCCATTTCAAGAGCAAGAATTTTCCAATAGTGATTCAAGGTCTCTTGTTTGATTTTCAAACCGACTTCGTAAGAACCCGTGAATAGCACACCATCCACATGTTCATTAGCGACCAAGCGACCACCGCCAGCGCCATCACCTTGAACCATGTTGAAAACACCTGGAGGGAATTGTGCTTTTTCAAACATCTCGGCCATGAATTGACCTACAGCTGGAGTTTGTTCCGAAGGTTTGAACACCACAGTGTTACCTGTGATTAAAGCTGGAATGATATGCCCATTTGGCAAATGCGCTGGGAAGTTAAAAGGCCCCACAACCGCCATCACACCACGAGATCTGTGACGAATCACACCGTCTACTTGTGGAAGAGCATTCGTGATTCTCTCTTCAGCAACAAGCTTCAAAGATTCTTTCAATGTGATATCGATTTTTGCGCCCAAAGCTTTGGCTTCAGTCAACGCTTCCCAGGTCGGTTTACCCGTATCACGAGAAATTACTTGCGCCATTTGCTCTGCGTGGGAGTCGAACATTTCCTTTAAACGCATCAAGTAGGACTTTCTTTCGTCCAATGAAAGTGTCGCCCATTTTGGGTAAGCTTTCTTCGCCGCGATACAAGCCTCATCCATATGATCGTGCTGGAATGGCACTGTCATAATCACATCTTTAAGATCGGCTGGGCTAAGATTGATAACTTAGCCAGTTCCTTTAGTCACTGGAACAAAACGACCATTGATAAAGTCACCTTTGTAGCTAATTGGGAAAATCGTGGTGCTCATAAATTACTTTCCTCTATTGTAGTGAAACGGAGATGCATAAACTTGGTCGCCAATTTCTACTTCTAGAAGTTGGCGGGCTTTTGCTGGTAACGAGATCTCGCCATCGCGAATATCCACAGAACACATCGTGGCTTTGAAATCGTCTCCAGTAGTTGCAATCAAATACTGATCTTTAAAAGAAGCATCCTTAGCTTCGATCACGGTCAAGCGGCGACCTTGCTTAATAGGCAAGATGTCCGAAGTCGGTGCACCGTAATGAGGGCCACCATCAAACGGGTCCACTTCATCAAGGTAATTAAAGCCGATGCTTTCAAGCAAGTGCTGAGCGGGTTTTGTTGCCTCACCCACGCGGCCCAATACCAGACGCGCTTTTGAATCCAGAAGAGCAAGATAGATATCTTCTTGCGGGAACAAGCTCTCAATAAACTCCTTGTGAGATTGGCTGAGCAAGTCGGCTTCTTGATACGGAAGACCGGTAAATCTGCGGCCCAAAGCTTCCCAGAATTCGCTGCGGCCTTCATCCGTTAGTGGCGGAGTCAGTTCGCACAAAACACGCTCTTCGAATTTGTCGGGGTGTAAACCCATATATAAGAAACGCGTGAGGCTGATTTGCTTACCCAATTTTTCTGGACGGCGACGGTAAGCTCTATCGACAAGAAGTCCTCCGATTTCAGTTGGGCCGTCATAGTCCAGCTGGAAGCGCAATACTTGATGGATAAAACCGATACCAAGATCTTGAGAAAAGTGGTCTCGCTTCATGATCTTAAAGAAGCTGTGGGGAACTTCGTCGTTACCGTGCTTTGCGATAACCAAAGAACTTCCAACAATTTGCTTTTCTTCAAGATCTTCTAGGACAAATAAATACTCAGCTTTTGATTTATCAAGTTTGTCAGCAAAAGATTGTTCACTAC
>JAGIAF010000312.1 GCA_017745015.1 Bdellovibrio sp.
TTACTGAACGTTTACAGAGCTAATGCCAGATTTCAAATCTTCGATTTTACTAGTTACAGCTGTTTTGATTTGCTCTTTGAAAAGCATCACAAGACTAACCACAACTACAAGCAAGAGGATGTACTCCGTTGCACCTTGACCTGATTTGTTCTTAAAAAGATTCTTAGAAAAGTTCTTAAACTTTTTCATTGATGTTCCCCCTTTATGTCCGTATCGGCTCATTTGGGGATTCTCTTGAGGGGATGTAGGACTTTCTGTGGATTTACTTTGCTGTCTCAAAACGAGAAAAGGAGGTCAACTGGACCTCCTTTTCTAAGTGATCAATTTGACGAAACTATTTACAGTCGGCTTTGTCGGAAAAGCTCTTACCAAGGTCCTTGCCATCAAATTTGACAGTCACTTTCTTTTCAGTGAGCGTGCCTTTACGAACGATTTTCGCGCTTTTTTCCGCCCATTTTTCACATGCTTCCGCAGTGTCTAATTTTTTGGATTCATCTGTCGGATTCTTACCATTGTAAGGTTTTAGAGCGTCTACTTCTTTGCCAGTACAAGCTTTGCGATCCACAGTGATCGTGCACTCGCCAGCAACTGAAAATTGGCCCATCAACATACACGCGGCAACAGCCAAGATAGTGGTTTTGTTCATCTCAAAATCTCCTTTAAGCGGCAGAGGACTCGACGTCGTCTGCAGTTTGTTGTGTTTCCTTTAATTTCATATTCTTTTCGCCAACAAGTACATGCAATTGCAACATCATTTGTCCAAGTTCAGTGGCTTGGGTTTGCATGTCCTCAGAAGCACTCGTGACCGTCCCCATTGAAGAGGCCACACCTTGCAAACTTTGATCGATTTGTGTGAGGGCTTGCTTTACTTGCTCAATACCATGGGACTGTTCTTGAGAGCCTTGGGCCACTTGTTGAATAAGTCCGGACACACGAGTCGTGTTTTCCACGATGGCTTTGAGAGACTTGTCACTATCAGCGGCAAGTGCAACACCGACCCGACTCTTTTCTGTGGCTTCATTGATCAAGCCACCAATTTCTTTTGCAGCGCCGGCACTCTTTTGTGCTAAGGCGCGAACGGCGTCGGCAACGACTGCAAATCCCTTTCCCTGTTCACCAGCCCGGGCGGCTTCAACAGCGGCGTTCAGAGCTAAAAGGTTCGTTTGAAAGGCGATGTCGTCGATCAAACTGAGGATCTCGCCGATCTTCTGCGAGTTTTTAGAAATCTCAGACATAACCGAAATCAAATTTTGAATCTTTTCTTGGCCGGTCATAACAGTTGCTTGGCCTTCTTGAGAAATGCGTGCGGCTTCATGAGAACTTTCAGAGTTCTGACGAACCGTAGAAGTCAGTTCTTCCATCGTTGCGACAATTTCTTCTAACGATGCGGCTGTGCTGGTCGTGTTAGTTGAAATGGATTCGCTGGAATGAACCAACCCTTGAGTGCGAGAGCCCACAACTTGAGCGCTGGAATCAAGGCCATGAGCGACCGAGACTAGGGAATTTTGTACGCTACGAATATTCCAAATGCTGGCGATTAGTCCGAACAAAAGAAAGAAACTCACAACACCAATAAGAGTGAACATTGTGACCTTAAAGGATTTGGCCATGGCTTCAGATTTTTCAACTCCGGCCATGTAACTCGCATCAGTTAAGCCTTTTAAGGCGGCGTAACTTTGGTCATAGGCTTTAGCGGAGGTCTCTGCCAGGATTTTCTCAGCTAAATGATTGTCTTCTTTGTCGATGGCAGATTTGAATTTGTCGCTCTCGACCTGATAAGTTTCCCACGCAGTTTGGAATTCATCATAGGACTTACGCAAAGAATCTGTCGTGATAAGAGGATCCAAAACTTTGAGATAAATTGTGATGTTACCCATAAGCGAATCCATCTCATCGATGATGATTTTACGCTCATCTGTACTTTGTGTTGCGAGTAAATTGAATTCGAGTTTGCGATAATTAACGACATTGATGTTGATGTCGGCAGCTTTGCTGACGGCAGGCAGCCAGACTTCGCCAATTTCGGAGGTCACGGTGTTCTGAGTTTTCAGGCGATACAACGAGAGAAGGTTCGTCACTAAGCAGATTGCAATCAACAATCCGGTGATGAATAAGAATCTTCCTTTAAGAGACAATTTCGACATTTTGTCCTCCGAAGCTTTTGTCGGAGCAATCACAAGAACACTAGGGACCAGTTTGTTAACGGGACTTAAGAGATGAGGTCGGCTCAAAAATAAATCAAGATAAAGGTCCTGGGATATTGACGTAGGTCCTAAGACCTCCTAAATTCCTCTTAGGAGCACAGCATGCAAAAGCAGATGGTATATCTTTACGTTTTTTGTGTTGTGATATTCTTCGTGGTGAACGTCGTCGTATCATAGCCAAATAAAAAAGGCCTCTTGCGAGGCCTTTTCTTTAGTTTTTCATAGTGTAAATATCTGGATAGTTTCTTCCGATTTCTTCGGAATCCATCCCGTATCCAACTACATAGCGGTCATCAATTGTTCTGCCGATGTAGTCAGCTTTGATTGGCAACTCACGACGAGCTGGCTTATCAAGCAACGTCACGATTTTCAAAGAGGCTGGAGCGGATGCGAACAAACGGCTTCTCAAGAAGCTCAATGTGCGGCCTGTATCGATGATTTCTTCAACGATCAATACGTGTTTGCCAGCGATGTTCACAGAGATATCTTTTACGATTTTGATAGCGCCACCGCGCTCAACGGCTTGCACGTAGACGAAGTCTACTTGCTGACTCAAATCGACTTTTCTCATCAAGTCTGCCGTGAAGTGCATAGAGCCGCGAAGTGGGCAGATGAAAACAACTTCTTTACCTTCGTAATCAGCTTCAATTTGTTCTGCAAGTTCAGAAACAAGCTCGCTGATTTCGTCGCTAGTAAGGAAAGGAACCATCTGATCTTTTAGTTGTGCCATGTTGCGCCTCTATCTCTACAAATCAATTGATGTAATGCCAGCTGCTTGCGCCATCTTCAGATAACGAAGTGCCTCAGGATGTTGTGGATCCCGAATGAGGATATTCTCCCATTGTTCTGTGGCTTCAGCAATGTTGTTTGAATTGTAGTAGATAGCTCCAAGCTTTAGGCGAGCTGGAATAAGGTGTGGATACTCACGAATCAAAGATTTTAGATCTTTAATCGCACGTTCCGACTGCCCCAATTGCACGTAAACTTCGGCAACTCGCAAAGTAATTTCGGCTTTGCGGCTTGAAAGCTTTTGGGCTTTCAATAATTGCTCAAGAGCTTCGTTATAGCGTTTGTATTGATAGTACAAGTCCGCCAATTCTTCGTGTTTAGAAGCAAGCTTCTCATCAACGAAGGGATCTTGCTTGCCAGATCTCTTTTCAAGTTGCGATTGAGCGTCCAAGAAAACTTGTTTGCCTTCATCGTACTTACCCAAGTCATTCAAGATAATAGAAAGACCAACGCTTGCATCTGTATACGTAGGATCGATCTCTAGAGCGCGTTTGAAGGTTTTGATCGCTTTGCTGAACTGGCCTTTATCGTAAGCGATCGTCGCAAGCATCTGATAAACTTCAGGATTGCGCGTATTCTGCAAAAGCATTTGGCTCAAGATAGGCTCAGCCATCTTGTAGTTCCCATTGATAAAATATCCGCGGGCCTCAGAAATCATGTCGTCTTGAAGAGAAGAAACCACTACTTCATCTCCTTTTCAGCTTGAACAAGCTCTTTGC
>JAGIAF010000313.1 GCA_017745015.1 Bdellovibrio sp.
GACAGGAATGGTACATGTCAGCTTCTAAAAAAGCTCCAGTAGGCTTCTTCCAAATCGGTGGTGGTATCGCTGGTGACTTCCCAATTTGCGTAGTTCCAATGCTTGAACAAGACTTGGGCCACGAAGACATCCCATTGTGGAGCTACTTCGCGCAAATCTCTGACTCTACAACTTCTTACGGTTCGTACTCTGGTGCGATTCCAAATGAGAAAATCACATGGGGTAAACTGGCACCAACAACGCCAAGTTACATCGTAGAATCAGACGCTACGATCGTTGCACCATTGATCTTCTCTTACGTTCTAGGACTCTAGAAGGTACGCCGTCCCTTTTGGGGGTGCGGCGTGTTGAGTTGAGTTGAGATGAAATTTTAAAACCCCGGCTGATGAAGCTGGGGTTTTGTTTTTTAATGCATGGCAAAACCAGGGCCGGGAGCTTGGGTTGACAGGGGCTCCTTCCGGGCACTCTAATGATGGGCATGAAAAACACATCTTTGTTCGCGACACTTCTAGCAGCTACCTTGATTCCAAGTTTGTCTTTTGCGCGTCTTTCTGATGGCAAAGACCACTTGAAATTGAAAGGTACAAAAATCAATACAACTCTTGATAAGGGTTTCCACTTTAATACGGCTGCGCCTGCGGGCTTGTATCTCGATGGCGAAATGGGTTCGGTTGAGCCTTCTAAGAAAACTGAGAAGTTGATTGTTTTTGATGCTGCAACGGCGAAAGACAAGTCGTTCACGGTGAGCTTCTATGTGTGTGACGATGCGAAGACTGTTTGTGAGTCACATGAAAAGCACCTAGTGATCAAAAAAGGGAAGCTGGAAACTGTAGAAGACAAAAAAGAAGAAATGGTAAAACCAGGGACTTCGAATGTTGTCCCGACTCCTGAAGTAGCTTTGGCGAAAAATGCTCACGGATTCTATGAAGACAACTTCGAAAAAGTTTTGGCGTCGGCTAAAACTCAAAACAAAAAAATCTTCGTGGATTTCTATGCTCACTGGTGTCCAGCGTGTATTCGCCTAGAGAACGACACCTTTGGCCAACCGGCATTTAAAGAAGTAACGGATGAGTATATCAAAGTAGCTCTGAACGTGGATAAAAAAGAAAACCGCGTGTTCATGAAGCAATATGCTGTGACGGCGATGCCAACTATGATGATCTTGAGTCCTGAAGGAGCCGAACTTGCACGCTTCATCGATTTTAAAACAGCTCCTGTATTTGCTAAAGAGATCAATGATCTTAAAAAAGATAAACTAGCGACTGCGGAAGAGCTTAAGAAGCGCGCTGAAGCAGGTGATGATACAGCCCGTACTTTGCTAGCGGAAAGAGCTTATGCGGGTTTGCGTTTTGATGAAGCTGTAAAATGGCTTGCTCCAATGAACAAAAGAACGAAGCTTTTGGCGATGTCAGAGTTGGCTTGGGCAGAAAAGCAGTACTACGCAGATAAAAAGAAAAATGCAGCTCAGTACCAAGTGGCTATTGAAAAAGTCTTGAGCGAGTATCCGGGTTCCATCGAAGCTATCGTTTCTGCGAATGAGCTGGCGGAGCTTTTAAAAGGTGATGCTAAAGAAGCTCCGGCGAAAGCCAAAGAGGTTGCGCAAAAGAATATCGCAGTAATTGACGAACTTTTTAAATCTGAGAAAACGCTGCCTGAAAAATTTGAATCAAAATACACGGGCGATTGGACTGGTTTTGAGGCCGCTAAATTGTGGTCCGAGAAATATAAATCAGCTGATATCTTGGGTGACGAGAAACTAAAAAAGGAATCCCAAGAGAAAGTCTTGAAGTTGACGAAGTCGCAAATGAAAACAGATCGTCCGGGCGCAATGTTGGAATCTCTTTCCTTGTTGAAGTCTGTTGATTTGATGGATGAGGCTTTGAACGGAGTCGAGAAGCTTGCAAAAGCTTACCCAAAATCAGAGGTCTATCAGCAGAAAGCGGCAGCTTCCCTTGCACGGGCTAAAAAATATGACAGAGCATTGCCCTACGCTTTGAAATCTGTGGAGATGCCTTCGGCTTATACATTCTATTACACTAAGAATTTGGCTGAAGTTTACCAAGGTTTGGGTCGCAAGCAGGATGCATTGAATACAGTTGAAAAAGCATTGCAAATGCCGGAAGCGAAAATGGCGGACCATAAAGCTGAAGTTGCTTCTCTTGAAGAGATGAAGAAATCACTTAAGTAGTTCGCAGATGAAAGTCGCTGAGCTAAATATCTATCCATTAAAGTCGGCTCGTGGCCAAATGGTGCCGCAAATGAAAATCACTACTCAAGGTCCCGAAGGGGATCGTGAGTGGATGCTCATTGATGAAACCGGTCGTTTCATTTCTCAAAGGACTTTGGCGAAACTAGCTACTGTCGAAGTCTTTCACGAACCAACCGCTCTTACGGTGGGTATCGATAAGATGTTCTTTAAGATTTCAAAGAACAACTCTTTTAAGCGCATGGTGAAAGTTCAAGTTTGGAATGACACTTTTGAAGCGGCACTGGAGCCAGATCTTTACTCTCAAGCGTTAGCTCAGTACTTAGGAGTCAATTGTCGTTTGGTTCGTTATGCGCCCTTGTCTCAACGCCGGGTTCTTTCTCTGAATAAGGAGTGGAAACCTGAAGTGCGTTTCGCGGATGCTCGTCCTCTTTTATTGGTTAATACGAAAAGCCTTGAGGATTTGAATCAGCGTTTAGCAACACCTGTATTGATGAATCGTTTTCGCCCGAATATCGTGGTGGAAGGAAATACAGCTTTTGAGGAAGATACCTGGAAACGCATTCGTATTGGTGACGTGGTTTTATCTCAACCTAAAAAGAGTGCACGCTGCAAGATCATTACGATTGATCAGAAAACAGGTGTTGAAAATGGACCTGAGCCATTGAAGAC
Source organism: Bdellovibrio sp. (assembly GCA_017745015.1). Lineage (GTDB taxonomy): Bacteria > Bdellovibrionota > Bdellovibrionia > Bdellovibrionales > Bdellovibrionaceae > Bdellovibrio. Next base: position 2,879 of record JAGIAF010000313.1, read on the forward strand.
CTTGGCTGGCTATCGACGTGATGGCAACGGCGTCTTTTTTGGAACTCTGTGGATTCCTGAAAATGAAGGCCTTATGAGTGCCAACGATCCTGTGGAAGTTTTGGAGTAAGTCTATGCATCTTATCCTATGTTTGCTTGGAATGATGTGCTCAGCCTCTGTTTTTGCGATGGATGGATTGAATCATTTGACTTGTGAATATGGAAAATCAAATGCCGGTTGGGAGTATTATGCTGCCAACTACGCTCGTGATTCATTTTCTTTGCAAGAGGGGGAGACTCGCCAATTGACGGCTGCATGGACCGAAGGTCGCCCCGTGAACCTGGCGTATTGCACGATGATGGTGGGGATCAAAGATTCTTCTGCAGTTGAAATCGTCTCTTCCGCTTTTCAAGCAACTCATTTTGAAAAATTTGATATCACAACCTGCATTCCCACTGGGGACCAAGTGCAGATGATAAAACAAGAATGCCATGTTTTGCATCGCAGGGAGATTGCGACCTTCACTGTTGAAAACTGGTTCTTGGATGTTCCTGAGAGTCTATTGTTAAAACAATATCTCCCGACTTCAGAGGAAGCAGACAACGTTATTCCCTATGCGGAAGCGAAGTGTCTTTCTTTGCTTCCGCATTAATGTCATCTCGCAAATCAATATTAAGATCGAGAAATCTGTCGCAATTTAATTGAGGATGGAGTTCGCACTCTACAAGAATGTGGTTACTATATGGGGGATCTCTTCATGGCCACAACCACTATAAATGCGGGTACGACAAGCGAGAAAAGTAAAATTTGGAAGGTCATCGC
>JAGIAF010000314.1 GCA_017745015.1 Bdellovibrio sp.
CCGACATGCCAACTTGAAGACCTTATGGTTCACATCAAAGGCCCAGACTTCCCGTCTGCCGGTGTGATCGCGGGTCGTGAAGGTATTTTGCAGGCTTATAAAAAAGGCCGCGGTATCATCTCACTTAAAGCAGTTGCAGAGATTGTACCGAATAAAGATCGTGAAGATATCATCATCACGGAAATTCCTTACCAAGTTAATAAAGCAAAACTTATCGAGAGCATCGCGGACCTAGTTCGTGACAAACAAATCGAAGGTATCTCTGATATCCGCGATGAATCTTCTCGTGAAGGTATGCGTATCGTGATCAATCTAAAACGTGGCGAAAACGCTTCCGTTATTTTGAATCGCTTGTACAAGTTCACTCAGATGCAAACTTCAGTTGGTATCATCATGCTTGCGCTTGATGCGAAAAACCAACCGGTTACGTTTGATTTGAAAGGCATGCTTGAAGCCTTCGTTGATCACCGTCGTGACGTTGTTACGAAACGTTGTATCTTCGAACTTAAAAAAGCCCAAGAACGCGCTCACATCTTGGAAGGTTTGAAAAAAGCCCTAGATCACATCGAAGAAGTCATCAAAACGATCCGCGCATCCAAAGAAGCACATGCAGCTCGCGAAGCCTTGATGTCTAAATTCGAATTCTCTGAGCGCCAAGCTGTTGCGATCCTAGAAATGCGTTTGCAACGTTTGACAGGTTTAGAGCGTGACAAAATCATCGAAGAACTTGCTGAACTTCAAAAACAAATCGACTGGTTGAAATTCGTTCTTTCAGACGTTCGTGAAATCTACAAAATCATCGTTGGTGAACTTGAAGATATCAAAAAACGTTACGCAGACCCTCGCCGTACACAATTGCAAGGCAGCCTAGACGATATAGAAGACGAAGATTTGATCGCTGACGAAGACATGGTTGTGACTGTCACAAACACAGGTCTTATCAAGCGTATGCCAACGGCTGAATACCGCGTACAAAAGCGTGGCGGTAAAGGTTTGAAAGGCATGGAGACGAAAGAAGAAGACTACGTAACAGATCTCTTCTCGGCTTCGACTAAAACGATGCTTCTTGTCTTCACCGACAAAGGTAAAGTGTACTGGTGTAAAGTTCATAAACTTCCATTGGGCTCTAGAACGTCAAAAGGTAAATCTTTGGCGAACGTGGTTCAACTTGCTAGCGGTGAAAGCGTACGCGCGATCTTGCCAGTAGATGAGTTTAACGAAAATAGATACGTTGTGATGTTGACTGAAAAAGGTGTGATCAAGAAAACATCTTTGGATGCATTCTCTAATCCAAGAACAGCCGGTGTTATCGCGTTGACGACAGATCTTGATGACGCAATCATCGACGTGAAAATCTCTGACGGTCAGTCAGACATCTTCATCGCTACTAAAGAAGGTATGTCGATTCGCTTTAACGAAAACGACGTGCGTGGCATGGGTCGTACAGCTCGCGGCGTGAAAGCAATCACTCTTGCGAAAGACGACATCGTTGTGGCGATGGAAGTTCTAGAGAAAAACACAACTGACACGATCTTGATGGTAACTTCAAAAGGTTACGGTAAACGTTCTGAAACAGGCGAATACCGCGTTCAATCTCGTGGTGGTGTGGGTATCATCACTCAAAAAACGACTGATAAAGTTGGTAACGTTGTTGGAACGAAGAAAGTTTCTGAAAAACTTGAATTGATTCTTTCAACTGACAAAGGACAAGTCATCCGTATGAAAATGTCGGATATCTCTGTTCTTGGCCGTAACACTCAAGGTGTTCGTTTGATCAACATCGACGAAAAAGAAGAGACTGTAACGGGTCTTGCAGTCGTTGAAGATGATCACACTGATGAAACAACACCAGCGCCGGCTGCTGCTCCAGAGGGAGCCGTTCACTAAAATGACCAGAATCTTTCTGGTTGTTTTAGTGCTGTTCCTCACCGCCTGCTCCACTCAGGAAGAAGGCGATTTTAAAACAGCTCAAAAAAACATATCCCAGGGTAAATACAAAGTTGCCCTGGGATATCTTGATCGAGTCATCAAACGAAATGCGCAAACCGACTATCCTTTAGAAGCCGCTCGCGAGGCAGCTCGTATTGCCTTCTTTGAACTTAAAGACTACGAAAAAACGATCGAATATCACCGCTTTATAGTTTTACATTCCCAGAGCGAAAAAGAGCGTCTGGAATCGCAAAAACAGATCGCTGAAATTTACTTTAATAATCTTCAGAACTACCAAGCTTCGATTGTTGAGTTTAGTAAACTGCAACAGATGCCGCACACGGATCTTGAGGCCGCGCAATACCGCATGAATGTGGCCCGCGCTCAATACTACATGAATAATTTCTTCCAGGCAGAATCCGAAATCGACTCCCTGTTGCGCCTAAAGGCAGACGATAACATTCGTTTTAGTGCTCTTATGCTTAAGGGAAATATCCTTGTTGCTAAAAAGGAATTCACCAAAGCAATCGACATCTTTAAAGGCTTGATTGATAAGTATCCGCAAAGATCCATGCAAGAAAACGTCGGTCTGACTTTGGCGGTTTGTTATGAGGAAAATGATAACTTTAAGGAAGCGATCAAAGTTCTTGAAGCTTACCGTGGTAAGTACAATCCTCCGGAATATATTGAACTTCGTATTAAGCGCCTTCAAGAGCGTATGAAAAACGCTCCAGGTGCGAAGGGCTTTAGGAAGTAATGAGAAAGTATATAATTTTTGCATCTATCGGCTTCGAACTTGTCGGTCTGATCATCGGATGCTTTTACTTGGGCGAATTCCTGGATGCGAAATACCAAACAAAGGGTCTCATTTTTGTTGGCTTGAGTATGGCGTGCTTAGTGGGCTGGCTCGTGAGAGTTATTTGGCTTTTGAAGCGCATGCAGGATCAAGAAGACAAAAACCCGGGTAAAGACGATAAGTAAATGAAAAAAGTCCTATGCTTTCAAGCGCTGGTTTCAGCCTTGGGAGTGCTTCTCCTCGCCATTTTTGCCGCATCATCCCAAGCCGTTTCATTTCTGGTGGGTTCCGGGCTTATTTTGTTAAGCTTTTTCCTCCTTGGAATTGGCTGGAGTCTTATCTTTAAGAAGAAATTGATTGCCCTAGCCGTCGGGATCATTGTATTTAAGTACGCGATTTTAGGGATTATTATCTTCACAATCGTGAAACGACCATGGTTTGATCCATTGTGGTTTGCGATGGGTGTTGCGAGCTTTGTGCTCTCAGCGATTTTCTACGCTGTTATGCAATCACTAGATGAAGCGAAAAACGAAGGAAACGAAAATGTCATTTAACTGGACACAACTTATCCCAGGCGTTGGTCACCACTATGATCACGTAGCAACTCTTGCAATCGCAACTGCAGCAACAGTTGGTATCGGCGTAGCAGCTCGCGCATCGTTGGGTAAAGGTGAGACTGCGGTTCTTCCTGCAGATAAATTCTCTCTTCGCGGTATCTTTGAAATGCTAACTGAAATGATGTCCGGTCTTGCTGACATGGTTATCGGTGAACACGGTAAGCACTATGTGCCGTTCTTCACATCAGTTTTCTTCTTTATCGTGTTCAACAACTTGATCGGTATGATCCCAGGTATGACTCCTGCGACAGAAAACATCAATACGACTTTCGGTTTCGGTATCTTGATGTTCTTGTTCTATAACTTCCAAGGTGTAAAAGAAAACGGTCCTATCG